>JBCCLG010000626.1:0-3936 GCA_039027015.1 Acidobacteriota bacterium
GGTGTACGGGAAGTCGTCCTCGTGCGGCAGCACCGGGGTCAGGGCTCGGCGCGCCAGCATGCCGTGGCCGATCTCGCGGCGACCCGGGCCGCGAAGAAAGCGCACCTCGCCCACCGAGAACGGCGGGAAGTTGTAGTGCAGAATGAACTTCTGCATCGAGTCACCGGCGTAGTCCTCGATGATCTGCGCGTCCCGGCGGGTGCCGAGGGTGGCGCTCACGAGGGCCTGGGTTTCGCCGCGGGTGAAGATCGAGGAACCGTGGGTGCGCGCCAGAACGCCGGTGTCGACCTCGATGGAGCGCACCTCGTCGTTCTTGCGGTCGTCGAAGCGGCGGCCGGTCTCGAGCACGGCCTCGGCGAGGAGGTCTTCCTCGATCTGATGGATGATCTTCTTGGCGTCGTCGCGCGCCTGCTCGTCGTCCTCCGGCAGCGTCTCGAAGAACGGGTCGAGCACCTCGTTGACGGCGTCCTTGCGCTGGAATTTGCCGGCGGTGTAGAGCGCCGTGCGCAGGGGGCCCCGCAGCTTGCCGTCGATCTCGTCGAAGAGCTCCTGGGAGTAGGGTTCGGGGGGATTCCACTCCGGCTTGGTGAAGCCGCCCTCGCGGAACATCTCGTGCTGCGCGTGGATGACCTTCTGCAGCTCCTGATGGCCGGCGAAGATGGCGTCGAGAATCACCTGCTCCGAGAGCTGGTTGGCGCCGGCCTCGACCATGGTGATGGCGTCTTCCGTGCCGACCACGATGAGGTCGAGGTCCGAGACGTCGCGCTCCGAGTTGGTGGGGTTGAAGACCAGATCGCCGTCGATCATGCCCACGCGCACGGCGCCCACGGGGTTATAGAAGGGGATGTTCGAGAGGGCGAGGGCGGTGGAGGCGCCGTTGATCGCCAGCACGTCCGGATCGTTCTCCTCGTCGGCGGAGAGCACGAAGGAGATGATCTGGGTCTCGGCGAAGTAGCCCTTGGGAAAAAGCGGCCGCAGCGGCCGGTCGGTGAGGCGGCAGGCGATGATCTCTTTCTCGCTCGGCCGGCCCTCGCGCTTGAAGAAGCCGCCGGGGATGCGGCCGGCGGCGGCGCTGTTCTCGCGGTACTCGACCGTCAGGGGCAGAAAGGGGCGGGGCTTGGTGGGGTCACCGGCCATGCAGGCGGTGGTCAGCACCATCGTGTCGCCACAGCGGGTGACGCAGGAGCCGTTGGCTTGTTTGGCGATCTGACCCGTCTCGAGGGAGAGGGTGCTGTGGCCGATGGTGATCTCTCTTTGCAGTTTCATTTTTCAACCTTTGCCTAATGGGGCCCGCGTTTCGATCGGCGGGCCGGATGAAGCTCCAGCGAGCTTCGCCGTGGGCGGACGTGTGGCGCGGCGGCCCTCAAGGGCCGCCCGCAGTGGGGCATGGGGCACGTCCGCGGAAGGGAGCGGAGGAGTCCGTTGACGGCTCCGCCGCGCGTCTTGGGTGCCTCGGATGAGGCGGGGTGCAACGCGGCCGTTCCGCCGTCCAAGCGAGGGCGGCTGGGGCGCGCGTCGCCTCGAAACTCTATTTGCGCAGGCCCAGGCGCTCGATGGCCGTGCGGTAGCGCTCAACGTCCTTGCTCTTCATGTAGGCGAGCAGGCGGCGGCGCCGGCCGACCAGGCGCAGCAGGCCGCGGCGTCCGTGGTGGTCCTTCTTGTGGGTTTTGAAGTGCTCCGTGAGCTCGTTGATGCGGTGGGTGAGCAGCGCCACCTGGACTTCCGGAGAGCCGACGTCGGAGTCGTGCAGCCGGTACTCTTCGATGATCTTCGCTTTATCTTTCGGGGTTTCAGACAAGGCCTTTCCTCCTGGCGGGGCCGGTGTCGCCGGCCTCCGTAACGTGCGTGCTTTCTTCGTGGTTTTTTGTGCTTCGTTGGAAGTCTGGGTTAGCGAAAAACTACTTTGGGCTGAATCACGCCCACGCCGCCGCCGGCGCCGATCTTCTCGGCCACCGTGGCCACGGCAACAAAGCGGCGGCGGGCGTTCAGGACCTTGATCCAGTCGCCCTCCTGGCCCTCGAGCCCGCGCACCAGCACGGTCTGGCCGTTCTGAATGCGCTTCTCCTGCTGGGCGTCGGTGGTCACCTCGCCGAACGGCAGCGGGATCTCGTCGAAGGGGATGAATGCCGAGCCCGCGTCCTCGCCGGCCTCCCGGCGCTCGCGCAGGGTCTCGAGGTCCACGGCGTCCTCGAGGCTGAAGCCGCCGATCTGGGTTCGCCGCAGCGAGGAGAGGGCGCCGCCGCAGCCAAGCTTCTGCCCGACTTCGTGGGCCAGGCTGCGCGCGTAGGTGCCGGAGGTGCAGGAGAGGTGGAAGCGCAGATCCTCGTCCGGGGTCCACGCGCCGAGGCGCGAGAAGTCGTAGACGGTGACCTCCTTCTTGACGTCGGGCACCTCCTCTCCCTGGCGCGCCAGCTCATAGAACTTCTTGCCCCCCACCTTTTTGGCGGAATAGGGCGGAGGCGCCTGGAGGTAGGTGCCGTTGAGCTCGTCCATAGCGGCGTCGATCGCCTCGGCGGTGACGCCCTCGAGAGAGCCCGCGAGCTCGCTGGCGGCTTCGCCGGTCACGTCGTAGGTGTCGGTGGCCATGCCCAAGCGCACCGTGCCCTCGTAGCTTTTGGGGGCGCGGATCAGGAAGCGGGTCAGGCGGGTGGCGCGGCCGAGGGTGAGCAGCAGGAGCCCGGTCGCCGCGGGGTCGAGGGTGCCGCAGTGGCCGATCTTCCTCTGCCTCAGGATGCGGCGCGTCATGGCGACGATGTCGTGGGACGTGCAGCCGTCGTGCTTGTCGACCAGCAGAAGGCCGTCGCGCAGGGGCGGCGGCGCGCTGCGGGCGTCCGCTCCTTCGGGAGATCGGGCGTCGGGAGTCCGGGGGTCCGGGTCGCGGGAGGGGGTCATCATTTTCGGCGCGCTCTGGCTCTGGCTGTCGAGGGAATTCTGTTGGGCTCGTTCAGGGGAGGGCGGCGGCTAAGGACTCGACGATCTGCTGCCTGGCGCGCTCGAGGGCGATGGGTTCGGGCAGGGTGACGCCGGCCGCGTTCTTGTGGCCGCCGCCGCCGCGCTGGCGCGCGACGGCCTCGACGTCGATATCGCCGCGGCTGCGCAGGGAGACTTTGACTCGGCCCTCGGGCAGCTCGCGCAGCAGGGCGACCGCCTCGACGCCGGCGATCGAGCGCGGGTAGTCGATCAGCCCTTCGCTATCTCCCGGCTCGGCGCCGCAGCGCTCCACCATGGCGCGCTCCAGGAAGACCGTGGCGATGCGGCCGTTAAGGTGCAGCTCCAGCGAGGAGAGCACCTCGGCGATCAGCCGCACCGCGGCCAGCGGCTGCGACTCGTAGAGCCAGTGGGCGACCTGCGCCGGCTCGGCGCCTCGCTCCACCAGCATGGCCGCGGCCTGAAAGGCCTCCCGGGTCGCGTTGGGGAAGCGGAAGCCGCCGGTGTCGGTCACCAGGGTGAGGTAGAGAGTGGTCGCGGTGTCGGCGTCGACCTCGACCCCCAAAGCGCGCGCCAGGCGAAAGATCATGGCGCCCAGGGAGGGCGAGCGAGGGTCCACCCAGTCGATGGCGCCGTAGGCGTCGTTCCCCAGGTGGTGGTCGATGTTGAAGAGCGGCAGCTGGCGGACCTGCTCCTCCAGGCCACAGCGCTCGAGACTCGGACACTCGAGCACCACCACGGCGTCGAAGTCTTCGGGAAAGCCGGTCGGCGGCTCCTCACCCACGTGAATGCCTGCCGAGCCGGGCAGGGGCGCGTAGAAGCGCGGGGCCGGATCGCGATTCCACACCACGGAGTCCTTGCCGAGGGCCGAGAGCACCCGGGCCAGGCCGAGGCCTGAGCCGATGGCGTCGCCGTCGGGCCCTACGTGGCTGGTCAGCACGAAGCGGCGGCCGGCGCGCAGGGCGTCGAGCAATTCTTGAGGCGGCGGAAGCTGCGGCGTCTCACGCA
>JBCCLG010000627.1:0-3899 GCA_039027015.1 Acidobacteriota bacterium
AATGGCGCCCGCGACCCCGGGAACGCAGAGGGCCGGAGCCGCGCCGCCCGCCGCCGATCGCCCCGCTTCTCCGCCGCGGCGCAGCAGCGTGAGGCACCGTGAAGGGCCGTCGCCCGCCCCCTCGGAGTCGATTCGGGCCGCCAGCTGGCGAACGCTCGAGGCCTCAAAGAGAAGAGCCAGGGGCAGGTTCCTGCCCGTGCGCTTCGAGAGCGAGTCCATGGCCTGAACGGCGGCTAAGGAATGTCCGCCGGCGGCGAAAAAGTCGCTGCTCGCGTCGAGGGCCGCGGCGGGCAGAAAGTGCCGCCAAACCTCGAGCACCAGTCGTTCGGTGGCGGTGGTGTCGCGGGTGTCCACCTCGCTCGCCCGAGCGGCCGGCTCGGGGAGGACCTTGCGGTCCACCTTGCCGTTGGCGGTGAGGGGCATCTCTTCGAGCCGCACCAGGTCCGACGGCAGCATATAGGCCGGGAGCCGCGCGCCGAGAGCCTCGAGGATCCGCGCGTCCGGAGGGCATCGCTCGCCGACCAGGTAGGCGATCAGTCTCGGTTCTCCAGCCGTCGCCTCGTCCGCGCTCGCTGCGGCGCCCGATCGGGCCACCACCACGGCCTGGCGCACTCCCTCGATCTCCTCGAGCGCCGACTCGATCTCGCCCAGCTCCACCCTGAAACCCCGAATCTTGACCTGAAAATCGATCCGGCCCAGGATTTCGAGGGCGCCGTCCGCGCGCCAGCAGGCCAGATCGCCCGTGCGATAGAGGCGCTTGCCGGGCCGTCCCGAGAGGCCGTCGGCCACGAAGCGCTGCGCCGTGAGGCCGGGCCGTCCGGCGTAGCCTCGGGCCAGCCCGGCGCCGCCGAGAAGCAGCTCGCCCGGCACGCCGACGCCCGCGGCGCGCCCTTCGCGATCGACCACGAAGGCCTCGAGGTTGGCGATCGGGCGGCCTACCGGCACCGCGGTGGCGTCCTGGGAGAGCGCCGGTGCGCCGAGGCGCTGCGCGGTCGCCCAGACCGTGGCCTCGGTGGGCCCGTAGACGTTGAAGGCCTCGCTGGCCAGCGTCTGCAGGCGACGAGCGAGGTCGGGCGGCATGGCCTCGCCGCCGCACACCAGCTTCATATCCCTGGGATTGTCCCAGCCCGCCGCGTCGAGCAGCCGCCAGGTGATCGGCGTGGCCTGCAGCACAGTCGCACGCGACGCCTCGAGCGCTCGCGCCAAAAGGTCCGCGCGGCTCGCCGTGCGGCGGTCGAGCAGGGCGACCGTCGCGCCGCTCGCCAGGGGCAGGAAGATCTCGAGCACCGAGATATCGAACGAGAGGGTGGTGACGGCCGCCAGAACATCGTCGGGGCCGATTTCGAGAAGCTCTCTGAAGGCGCGCAGAAAATTGACCGCCGCCCGATGCTCGATCTCGACTCCCTTCGGCCTGCCGGTGGAGCCCGAGGTGTAAATCACGTAGGCGACGTGGGCCGGGCTCGTCTCGATCTCCGCGGAATGCCGAGGCGGTGCTCCCGGCTTCGGGGCGGGCTCCTCGCCCAGGGCCTCGCCGTCCGCGTCGAGCCGCAGAACCTCTCCCCGGTAGCCGGCGGCTTCGAGGGCGGGCAGCAGGGACTCTGAGGCCATCACCAGAGCCGGGGCCGAGTCCTCCAGCATCATCCGCAGCCGCTCCGGCGGGAAGATCGAGTCGAGGGGCACATACGCCGCCCCGGCCCGCCAAATCGCCAGCAGCGAGACGGGCAGGGCCGCCGTGCGCTCGAGGAGCACGGCCACGCGCTCCTGAGGCTCCACGCCCTGGCGGCGCAGCCTCGCCGCCAGGAGTCGGGATCGGCCGTCGAGATCCCGCCAGCTGACCTCGCGCCCCTCGATCCACAGCGCGCGCTCGGCCCGGCTCGGACGACTGCGCTCGATCCAGCGATGCACCGTCAGGTCGGGAACGGGACGAGGCGGCGGCGCGGCGAGAAGGGCCCGCTCCGCGGGCGTATGCCGCGGCAGATCCGAGAGCCGAGTCTCGGGAGAGGCGGTGACTCGATCGAGCAGGATCTCGAAATGCTCGGCCAGCCGCTCGACGGTCGCCCGCTCGTAAAGGTCCGCGCCGTAGCGCCAGCTGCAGTCGAGCCCCGCCCCCGCCGCGGAGCCCCGCGGCCAGAAGGAGACGTCGAGGTCGACCTTGACCGTGCCGCCGTCTGAGTCCATCGGCAGAATCTCGAGATCGCCCAGGCGGGCGTCCTCCGCGGGCATGTTGTGCAGCGTCAGGAAAACCTGCGTGAGCGGGTTGCGGGACAGGTCCCGGGACCTGTGAAGATCGTCCACCAGCGCTTCGAAGGGCACGTCCTGGTGCTCAAACGCCTCGAGGGTCGTGGCGCGAACGGCGCGGAGCAGGTCGCGAAAGGCGGGATCGCCGCCCAGGTCGACGCGCAGCAGCAGAGTGTTGACAAAAAGTCCGACGAGGGGCTCAAGCTCCTGGCGACCGCGCCCCGCGACCGGCGAGCCGATCACCAAGTCGCGGGCGCCGCCGCGCAGGCCGAGGGCGAGGGCAAAGGTGGCGAGGAGACCCATGAAGAGGGTGGCTCCCTCCTGCCGCGCGAGGCTCTCGAGTCTCGCGGCCCCGTCCCCCGAGAGCGGCCTGGTGAAGGCCGCGCCGCGGAAAGACTGCCGGGCGGGGCGCGGGTGGTCGGCCCGGAGCGAGAGGTTCTCGGGCGCGCCCTCGAGGCGCCGGCGCCAGAAGTCGAGCTGTTTCTCGAGGCGGGGCTCGATCACCCGATGCTGCCAGCGGGCGTAGTCGACGTAGCGCACGGGCAGAGGCGACAGCGTCGCCGCGGGATCGGCATAGAGAGCGGACAGCTCGGAGAAGAAAAGACCGAGGGACCAGCCGTCCGCCGCGATGTGGTGAAAGACGCAGACGAGCACGTGGCGCCGCGCCGAAAGGCGCACGCAGCGCAGGCGCACCAGGGGCGGTCGCTCGAGGTCGAAGGGGCGCGCGATCTCGCGGGCGACGATCTCGCGGGCCCGCTCGAGGCTCCGGCTCGGACCCGGCGGACCCTGACCCTCGAGATCTTCGAGGGGAATCTCGAGCCGGGCCGGCATCACCCGCTGGCGCGGCGTGCCCTCGACGTCCACAAAGGCCGTGCGCAGGGCGTCCTGACGGTCGATCCGCGCCTGGGCCGCGGCGCGCAGGCGATCGAGATCGAGATCGCCCCGCAGCTCCGCGGCCAGGGGCACGTGGTAGGCCGAACCGGTTTGCTCGAGGCGATGGAGGATCCACAAACGGCGCTGGGCCAGGCCGAGGGGGGCCTCATTTTCCTCGCTCTGCGCGAGCGCCCCCTCCTCGGGCCCTACTCGCGCGCCCTGCCGCGCTCGCACCCGCTCGATCAGTTGAGGGCGCAGCGCCGCCACCCGCGCTCTCCACTCCGGGGTCAGCGCTCCCTTGGGGCCGCGAAAACGCAGCCGGTCGCCCTCGGTCCACAGGTGAAGGCCCAGGGCTTCGAGGCCCTCGAGGAGCTCAGCGGCGGAGCCGGCTCCTTCCTTCGGCCCACGGGCGGGCGCTCCGAGGGTAGGGGGAGCCGCCGCCGCTGCGGCCTGATCGCTCAAAGCTCGCCCTCCTCCTCGGCGTCCTCTCCCTCGGCGCCCGCCGCCTCGATCGCCGCGGCCAGGGCCGCCACCGTGGGACGCTCGAAGAGCAGCCGCAGGGGAATCTCGGCGCCCAGCTCGCCGCGGATTCGCGACACCACGCGAGTGGCCATCAGAGAGTGACCGCCGAGGGCGAAGAACTCGTCGTCAACCCCCAGCTCCTCGAGCCCGAGCAGCTCGCACCAAATGGCGGCGAGAGCCCGCTCGGTCTCGTTCTCGGGGGCCCTGCCCGCGGGCGCCGAGCCGGTCCCCGAGGGCCTGGGCAGACCGCCGCGATCGACCTTGCC
>JBCCLG010000628.1:0-3888 GCA_039027015.1 Acidobacteriota bacterium
ATCGAGAAGGCCCATCCCGACGTCTCCAACCTGCTCCTGCAGATCCTCGATGACGGCCGGCTGACCGACGCCTACGGCAACTCCGTGGACTTCACCAACACGATCGTTTTGATGACCTCCAACATCGGCTCGAATCTGGTGCTGCGCGGCGGGCGCATGGGATTCGGAGAGGCGGACGCCGAGCGCAGCTTCCAGCGCATCGAGGAAGAGATCATGGCCGAGCTCCGCCGCTCGTTCAGCCCCGAGTTCATCAACCGGGTTGACGAGGTCATCGTCTTCAACCCGCTGGGGCGGCCCGAGCTGCGCGGCATCATCGACATTCTTCTGGCCGACGTGAATGCCAATTTGGCCGAGCGGGGCCTGCGTGTGGACGTTGACGACGACGCCAAGGAGTGGCTGCTCGACCGGGCGGGCGTCGACCCGTCGACCGGCGCCAGGCCGCTTCGCCGCACCATCCAGCGCCACGTGCAGGACGCGGTCTCGGAGCTGCTGATCGAAAAGCACGGCGAGAAGGTAGAGAATATCCAGGTGATTTGCCGAGATGGGGCCCTGGTGCTCGAGGCCGCCGACCTTGAGTGTCTGACCGCGGAGCGATAGTCTCTCGGCGAAAATCCTGAGATCGCCTCGATCGGCAGGAGCAGCCCCGCACGAGGGGCAAAGCCCCCAGCCGGCCTCAAACAAAGCAGCGGCTCCACGAGTCTCGGAATCCCTCCAGCCCTTCTCCCCCCGCAGCCTTAACATCCGAAGCCCAGCCGCAGCCGCCCCCGCGCAATCCGTCACCCGTTCTCAGCCGCCCGCCGAGAACGAGCGCGGCGTCCTGGCGGGCGGCGTAAGATAGACCGGCGTCTTTCGAAACCCGAGCCGGCTCCACCCCCCGCGCTGGCATTCGGTTTGCTAACCGTAGTTCTCCCGAGCCCACAGATTCCGTGAACAGTACGCCAGGAGCCTCGGCGAACCGAGAGTCACGCGCCTTTGCGCGGCGAGCGCCCCAAAGGAAGGCCTCGCCCCAGGCAGCGGAACCGGATTCGAATAAGGAGTCAAGCCACGTGTCGCCCACCGCAAAGGCCCCATCGAGCGCATCGGCCCCGTCGCGGGTGAGGCGTCACAGCCTGCCCGCCCTTCTGACCCACGCCCGCCTCGCGTGCGCCCTCCTCCTGCTAGCGCTCTTCGCCGGCCATGCCTGGGCCCAAACCGGCGCGCGCTACGACGGCCTGCAAATCGTTGAGGTGGTCTTCCGGGGTCTCGAGACGCTGAGCGAAGACACCGTCGAGCACTATTTGCTCGGCGTCGACCGCGGCGAGGGCCGTACCCTCGATCGCGATGCCCTCAACGAGCGGGTCGACAAGCTCTGGAAGCGTGAGCTGATCGACGACATCACCATCCGCGTGGAGCCGGTGACCGGGGGCGTCCGGCTGCTGGTCGACCTGGCGGAGCGGCCGATTCTCACTTCGGTGGAGTACGTCGGCATCAAGCGGGTCAGCCGCGGCGATATCTCGGAGGCCTCGGACCGCGATCGCGTCTCGGTCTACGAGAGTCAACCTCTGCAGCGCGGTGAGCTGGAGCGGCTCAAGCGGGTGATCGAGGAGCTCTACAAGGAAAAGGGCTACCGCTTCGCTCAGGTTCGCTACGTGCTCGAGGATTCGGGAACCGGGCAGCGCCGGGTGACTTACACCATCGATGAGGGCGACAAGGTCAAGATCGGCGATATCGAGTTCGACGGCAACACCGTCTACGGCGACTGGCGCCTGCGCCTGGTGATGAAGGAAACCAAGAAGTCGAACCTCATCTCGCGTATCTCGAAGAAAGACATCTACAACCCCGCGACCATCGAGGAAGACCTCGACCGGGTGCGTGAGCTTTACCGCAAGGCCGGCTACAAGGACGTTCTGATCGCCAAGCCGGAGATCGACGTGGTCGCCCGGCGGCCGGACGCCGCCACCATCGCCGACCAAAAGCGCCGCCTGGCGGTCACCGTGCCCATCGAAGAGGGCGAGCGCTGGAGATTCGGCGAGGTGTCCATCGAAGGGAACGAAGTCTTCTCCGACGAGCTGCTGCTCGCCCAATTCGATCGCCCCCGCGGCGGCTGGCTGCGCTCCAAGGTGGTCGACGACGCGGTCGAGACCATCTCCAAGCTCTACTCCTCGATCGGCTATATCTTCTCGTCGATCAACGCCGAGACGGTGGAGCGCGGCGACAACGTGGCCGACGTGATCGTGTACGTCGACGAGGCCGACCAGTTCAAGGTCGGCCGCATCGAATTCGAGGGCAACACCAAGACCCAGGACAAGGTGCTGCGGCGTGAGCTGCTGGTTCAGGAAGGCCGCGTCATGAACATGACCGCGGTTCAGAACAGCCTGCTCAAAATTCGCCAGCTCAACTACTTCGCGGTCGACGAAGAGGAGCCGGTGCAGTTCGACTTCGACGCCGAAGACAAGAAAGTGGATCTCACCATCAAGGGTGAGGAGGCCGAGCGCACGGAGCTGCAGTTCGGCGGCGGCTGGAGCGAGGTCGACGGCTTCTTCGGCCAATTTTCCCTGCGCACCACCAATTTCCTCGGCCGCGGCGAAACGGTGGGCGTCTCCTTCCAGAGCGGCCGCCAGCGGGAGTTCTACGACCTCGAGTATCGGGTGCCCTGGTTCCTCGATCGGCCGCAGTCGATCGGCTTTCGGGTGTTCAACCAGGAATTCGACTCCGACATTCTCACCGACGTCGAGTTCCAGCAGAGCTTCAGCGGCGCGTCTTTGACCTACGGACGCTCGTTCCGCAACTTCCAGAGCCTGAGCGTCACCTACAGCTTCGCCGACGTGGACGACACCCGCACGATCATCGATCCGACGACCGGCGAACTCCTGACCTCCGAGTCGAATTTCAAGACCTCGACGATCCGCCCCTTCTGGATCCGCAACACCCTCGACAGCCGCTTCGAGCCCACCCGGGGCCTGCGCGCCAGCGCGGCGGTGGACATCGCCGGCGGATTCCTCGGCGGCGAGGCCGAGTACGTGCGGCCGCAGATCGAGGCGACCTGGTTCCGGCCGGTTTCCCGGCAGCCGGTCAAGTCCTATTTCGGCATCAACTTCGAGGCCGGCTATATCGAGCCCCTGGGCGATCCGACGCCGGAGGATCCTCTGATCTTCCCGCAGCAGCGATTCTTCCTGGGCGGCGACAACTCGATTCGAGGCTTCAGCCGACGCTCGGTCGTGGTGCGCAACGAAGACGGCTCCATCCGCCGCGACGAGAGCCTCTTTCCCCTGGGCGGCAGCGCCATGCTGCTGCTCAACCTCGAATACCACATTCAGGCCGGCGGGCCGTTCCGCGTGGTGGTCTTCGCGGACGCCGGCGGCGTCTTCGACACCCGCGGCGACTTTGGGCCGTCCCAGAGCATCGATCCGGACCTCTTCCGCTACAGTGCCGGCGTCGAGCTGCGGGTCAAGGTGCCGATCTTCCCGGCGCCCCTGCGCTTCATCTACGCCACCAACATCGATCCCCTTCCCGACGATCAATTCGATTCCTTCGATTTCAGCCTGTCGACGGCCTTCTAAAAGAAGACCGGCTCGACCCGCCGCTCCCGGGCCCAGACGGGCTCGCCCGGCAGATTCTCACGACTCAATCCCTCAAACGAACGACGGCCCGCCTGGAGCTTCGGCTCGGTGCGCGGGCCGCCCCGATTCCATAAACCCTCGTTCGAGAACAGCCTGACCCGACTCTTTAGGAGAGCCAACCTATGCAGCAGCGTTCCTTTTCCCTGCGCGCCTTCGGCGTGCTCCTGACCGCCCTCGTGCTCGGCTCCGCTCTGCCGGCCTTCGCCCAGGACTCGCCGCTCAAGATCGCGGTGGTCGACCTGGAGATCATCGTCGCCAACTCGAAGGCCGGCAAGGACCTGGCCGAGAA
>JBCCLG010000629.1:0-3883 GCA_039027015.1 Acidobacteriota bacterium
CGACTGAATCCGAGTCGAGTCGAGCAGCCAGTGGCCCAGCCCCGCCACGTCCGTCAGGCTGTAGGTGTAGTCATCGGGACTCGTGACCTTGGGCTGGCCGTCGTCGAGCGTGACGTCGACGTCCAGGCTGACGTGCGCGATGCGGTAGCGACCCGGCAGGCGCTCGGCCTCGGTGATCGATCCGCCCTGCCCGGCGCGCGCCTCGGAGCGCTGAGGGGGCTCGCGGAAGCCCGGAAAGCGCAGGAAGTGATGCAGCAGCATCGAGGCCGGAGGCACGTCTTCCGAGGGTCGAAGGAGCTGCGCGCCTAGGACCCGGTCGCGCTCGGTGTAGTAATAGCCGCCGCCCTTGTTGGGCCCCTCCAGGCGGGCGGTTGCCTGGCCGGGAACGTCCAGGAAGAGCCTGCGGCCGCGGGCGAAGACCATCGCGTCGAGCTCGTCCTCCTCGCTCCTGAAGCACATCGGCATCGCCTCCGAATCGTCTTCGGGCGCGGCGCCCGGAAACGTGGCGTCTGCGGCCAACGCCGGCGGCGCCTCGGGGAGCAGAAGATCCCAGATCTCCCGCTGGCTGCGCTCCGCAAGCGGCGACTCTCCGAGATTTTGCACCAGGGCTAATCCCCGCTGAAGCTCGGGCAGCAGGCTGAGGGTCGTGCTCACGCCGCCGGCCTGGCCGGTCTGGGAAACGATCAGGTAGCCCCGATGGGCGCTGACCCGAAAGCCCAGGCCGAAGCCCACGCCCGGGGCGATGGGGCTCTTGCCGACCCACAGCTTGGCCAGGTCTTTCTTCTCCATCTCGAGCCCGCGGACCTCCGCCGGGGCCAGAAGGAATTTCATCCACAGGGCGAGGTCGCCGAGGCTGCTCTCGAGGGAGCCCGCCGGCGCGTCCGAGGGGCCGCCCTCGGGAAAGGGCACCCTGGCCAGAGCCCCGGCGTCGCCCAAGGTGTCGACGGAGCCTTGCATGAGGTCCCCGGCCGCGGCTGCACGACCCGGAGGCGCGGTCGACTTCAAACCCAGGGGGCGCAGAAGCTCAGTCTCCAGAAGAGAGGCCCACGGAGCGCCTCCCGACTTTGCCAGAACCTCGAGAGCCAGGCGATAGTTGAGGGCGCTGCGATGAAAGTTCTGCTCGGGATCGAAGACCTCGGCGTCTCTCAGGCTGACGGCGATCTCCCGCAGATCAACCCGGCTTCCCTCCAGCCAGGGAGCGGCGGCGAAGCCCGACCGGTGGCCGAGCAAATCGCGGAGCGTCAGGCGCATGGCGAGGGCCGGATCGCTCAGCTTGACGGACGGCAGCCGGGAGACCACCTTATCGTCCCACTGGAGCTGCCCGCGATTCACCCCCAGCGCCGCCAGGCCTGCTACAAAGCCCTCAGAAAGCTCGCCGATCGGAAAGACAGACCGCGGCGTCAGGTCATGATCGGAGCCCCGGGCGGACGTCCCGAGAAGGCGGTATCGATCCTCAGCGCCAGGCTCGACCAGCACCAGCCCCGTCGCCGGGGCCGCCAGGGCTCGGTGCCAGTCTTCCAGGCGTTCGGTGACTCTCGCCCACAGCGCATTCGAATCCACCGGCACACTCCCCTCTGACAAATCGCGTTGCTGTCGATGCTCGAAAGTCTGAGGCTACGCCCGGGCGCGGAGTCGGCGGTGTCGGCGGTAGAGCGCGAGAGCGCCGGCACAGAGCGCCAGGCTCGAGAGATGCAGAGGATCGCTCAAGAAATGCGAGACAGAAAAATCGTCGATCCCGGCGTGGCCGGGATGGGCCCAGACCGCCTCCGCAGCGAACAAAGAAGCGATGAGGAGACCGAGCCTGTTGCGCGTCCGCTGGGGATTTCCGGAAGTTCTCGAGGTCGTCATGGGAAAAATCTCCTGGGTTGGGATCCACTGAATTGTTCAGTCATTCTAAGTCAAAAAGTAGCTCTCCTTGGCTTCAAGATCGCCTGCGGAATCCATCACTCTGCCGCTCCCCGAGGCCTTCTGGACCCGGCGGATCTCTCCCGCGAACGCCCACTAAAACGATTTTGCTGGTAGCCTCATGGCGTGCTGAAAGACACGACCCGACAGGCGCCGCGCTCCGAGAGCCGGTGGGTGGTCTTCACCGACCTCGACGGCACCCTGCTCAACGCCGACGACTACCGCTGGGATGACGCCAAGCCGGCGCTTGCGCTCCTCGAGGAGAGGGGCGCCGCTCTGGTGCTCAACTCCAGCAAGACCCGCCGGGAGATGCTCGCCCTGCGCGAGGAGCTCGGCAACCGCCACCCGTTCGTGGTGGAGAACGGCGCCGCGATCTTCACCCCCGCCGGCTACTTCGAGGCCGACGGGCTGGGCGGCGGCGCCTCTTCAGAGCTCGAGATCACCAGGCTCGGCCCGCCACGGGAGGAGCTGGTGGCGGAGCTTCACCGCCTGCGCGCGTCCCGAGGTTGGCGCTTTGAGGGCTTCGCGGACATGGACGTCGCCGCGGTCATGCGGCACACCGGCCTCGTCCGGGAGGCCGCCGAGGCCGCCATGGACCGCAGCGGCACGGAGCCCCTTTTGTGGCTCGACGACCGCCAACCTCCGGAGGGGCTGGCCCGGGCCCTCGAGGCCCAGGGCCTCAGGCTGGTGGCCGGCGGCCGCTTCTGGCACGCCATGGGCCCGACGGATAAAGGCACCGCCACCCGGCTACTGCTCGGGAGGTACCGGGGCTCGGGAGCGAAGATCCGTTCCCTGGCCCTCGGGGATAGCGCCAACGACCTTGAGATGCTGCGCTCGGTGGATCACGCGGTGTGGATACCCGGCGCCGCCCACAGCCGCCCCGAAAGGGGCACGGCGCCGGGCGCCCTCACCGCCGAGAAGCCCGGCGCCGCGGGCTGGAGGCTCGCGGTCGAGAACGTTTTGCGCAGCGCTTCATGAAGAGAATCAGTGGATCCTGAAACCAGGGGGACCCGGCAATGGCGGACTTCATCCAAAACGGCACGATCACCACTCTGCACAACCTCCGCGGCAGGTCGCTCGAGGAGTTTGAGGCCTTGCTGCACGAATGGAGCCGCGATCGTCCCGTGGCTTTGGTCTTGCCCAGCCTCTACTCGGAGCTCGAGGGGCCGGCGCTCGGCCGCATCATCGACGAGCTCTCGGAGGCCACCTACATCCGTCAGATCATCATCGGCCTCGACCGAGCGACGGAGGAGCAGTTCGAGCACGCCAAGGAATTCTTCTCCAGGCTGCCCCAGGAGCACCACGTGCTGTGGAACGACGGACCGAGGCTGCGCGCCATCGATCGCGTGCTGCATAAGCAGGGGCTCGCGCCCAAGGAGCCGGGCAAAGGGCGCAACGTTTGGTACTGCATGGGCTACTTTCTTGCCTCGGACCGCTGCCGCTCTCTGGCCCTGCACGACTGCGACATTCTCACCTACGACCGCAGTCTCCTGGCCAAGCTCGTCTACCCGATTCTTCATCCCACCTTCACCTATAAATTCTGCAAGGGCTACTACTTCCGGGCCGGAGACCACAAGCTGAACGGGCGGGTAACGCGCCTCCTGGTGACGCCTCTTCTGCGCGCCCTGAAGCAGATGTTCGGCAACCACGAATACCTAGAATACATCGGCAGCTTCCGCTATCCCCTGGCCGGCGAGTTCTCGATGGTGTGGGATCTGGTGCACTCGATTCGCATCCCCAGCGATTGGGGGCTGGAGATCGGCGTTCTCTCGGAGGCCCACCGCCTCTACTCGACCCAAAGGATCTGCCAGGTGGACATCGCGGACGCCTACGACCACAAGCATCAGGATCTCTCGGCGGGCGATCCCACCGGCGGCCTGTCGAAGATGAGCACAGATATCTGCAAGGCCTTTTTTCGCAAGCTGGCGATCACCGGCGTGGTGTTCAATCCCGGCGTCCTGCGGACGCTGAAGGCGGC
>JBCCLG010000630.1:0-3874 GCA_039027015.1 Acidobacteriota bacterium
AGCCCGGCAGGGGCCAGGCGTCTGAGTTCAGGAGCAGAAAGCGGTCGCCCCGGGCAGCGGCGGCGGCTCGATTGTTGGCCGCGCCGAAGCGGTGGTTTTCGCCCAGCTCGAGGACGCGCACCTCGGGCCGCAGGCGGCGCAGGCGTTCGGCGGAGCCGTCGGTGGAGCCGTTGTCGGCCACCAGCACCTCGTGGGGCGTTCCGCCCGCGGCGCGCTCCAGCTCGCCGAGGGCGCGGAGAAGAAGATCGCCGCCGTTGAAGTTGACCATCAGCACCGAGAGCAGGCCGCGGTCGTCTTCCGCGCACCTCATCCTTTAGCCCCCGCCGCGGCCAGCCGCAGCTCGGCGAGAAAACGCTCGCTGCAGCGTCGCCAGCTGAGCGCGCGCACCGCCGCGCGCGCTCTCTCGAGGGCCCCGGCGTTGGGCGCCTCGAGGAGAGCCTCGAGCCCGCGGGCGACCGCGCCCGCCTCGAGCTCCACGCGGTGGGGATAGTCGGGCGCCAGATCGTCGAGGGCCATGCCGGGAGACACCAGGGCGGGGGTACCCGCGGCCAGCGACTCCAAGGGCGGCAGGCCGTAGCCCTCGTAGCTCGAGAGGGAGAGGGTGGCCTCGGCGCGCGCGTAAAGCTCGGGCAGGGCGCTCTCGGGCACGTAGGAAATCCGGTGGACGCGGCCTCCGGCCGGGCTGGCGGCGATCCAGGCGTCGAGCTGACCGGCCTGGGGCAGGCGATCGCTGCCCGCGAGCACCAGCGAGAGGGGCTCACGCGAGACGCGGGCAAAAGCCTCGAGAACCAGGTCGATTCGGCGGCGAGGCAGGATCGATCCCAGGCAGAGAAGGTAAGGCGGCCTGACCCCCAAAGCCTCGAGGGCGCCCTCGACCCGCAGCGGATCAAAAAAGCGCGCCTCGACCGCCAGCGGCACCACCCCCAAACGCCGAGATTCAACGCCGTAGGTCTCGCGCAGATCGAGGGCCATGGCTTCGGTGTCCACCAAAACGCGCCTCGCCCGTCGGGCGGCGGAGCGCGCCAGCAGCCTCCGGCGCAGGCCCTCCCGCCAGCGGAATTCGCCGCGCAGATGCTCGAAGGAGAGGTCGTGGAGGGTCACCACCATGGGAACGCGGGCCAGCGGCGGCAGGCTGTAGCCGGGGGAGAAGAGAAGGTCGAGCTCGAGGCCTCTCAGCAGGCGGGGGAGTCGGGTCTGCTCCCAGAGAACGGGCCTGGCCGCCGGCCGGCGATCGAAGAGGGGAGTGATGGCCGGCGAGTCGAAGAGCGGGTGCTCGAAAGGGTCGCCTTTGAAGAACAGCGTCCAGCGCCAGTCTTCGGTGGCCGGCAGGCCGCCCAGGAGCCCCTCGAGATAGCGGCCGACTCCCGAGCGCGCCCCCTCCATCTCGTAGGCGATCACGCCCACGTGCTGGCGGTGGCCCACGGCCTCAGGCCAAGCGCCGCATCAGGCGTACGGCGCGCACGGGGTCGCTGGCCGCGGCGGCCAGAACGCCGCCCATCATGGCGCCGACCACGCCCACCATGGCCACGTCGCTGCTGCCGAAATAGAGGTTGCGCACCGGCGATCGCGGCCGCAGGGACGGGCTGCGAAAGCGCTTCGGGGTGGGCAGCAGGCCGTAGATCGAGCCGCGCACCGGGCGAACGTAATGATCGGAGGAGGCGGGGGTCGAAAGCTCCACGTAGTCCACCATGTCGCGCAGGCCGGGCATGCGCGCCAGGAACTGCTCGAGAAGGGCGTCTTTCATCGCCTCCTTGAGCCGCTCGTAGCGCTCGCCGCGGGATTTGCGCGAGCGGGTCCCCTGCCACTCGGCAAAAGTCTCCCACGGCACGAAGGTCACCACTTCGCCGGTGTGGCGCATCTCCGGGCCCGGATCGTGGTGCGGGTCCTTGAGCGACGGGAAACTGCAGTACAGCACCTCGGCGTGGGGCAGCGACCCGGGATCCTCCACCTTCCACATATCTTCCTCGGAGTCCCAGGTGTCGTAGAACCACTTATTGGCTGCCGAGGCGCCCGCCTGGCGGATATCGCCCTTGAACCCGAGGTAGAGGCACACGTGGGCCGGGCCCGCTTCGAGATCGAGAATCTCGCGCACCCAAGGCTCTTCTCGATACGACTCGGGAAGCAGGCGCCGGGCGGTCGAGCCGACGCCGGCGGCGCTGATCACCTTGCTCGCGCGGATGGTTTCGCCGCCCTCGAGCACCACGCCGGTGGCGCGGCCGTTCTCGATCAGGATGCGCTCGACGTCGGCGCCGATGCGGGTCCAGCCGCCGGACTCGGCCACCGTGCGCAGGAGCTGGCGGGCGATTTCCGGCGATCCGCCCTCGGGATAGTAGGCGCCGTGGGTGTAGTGGCGCGTGATCAGCGCCTGCACGGCGAAGGAGGAGCGGCTGGGCGTGGCGCCGCAATAGCCCCACTGGGCGGCGAACACGGCGCGCAGCTTGGGGTCGTCGGTCAGCTTCTCAAGCTCCGCGGCGGTGTTGAGATCGAGAAACTCGCGGGCCTTGCGGGCGATCAGCCACTCCACCGGACCGACCAGGCGACGCGGCAGGGTGCGCGCGGCCATGTAGCTGCGCATGGTGCCGGCGACCTCGCGCACCTTCATCAGGAAGCCGTCGATAGCGTCCTCCTCGCCGGGGAAGGCCTCGAGCAGGTTGTCGCGAAACTGGCCCGGATTGTCCGGGAAATCGATTCGGAAGCCGTCCGGGAAGTAGAACTCCTCATAGACCGGCCCGAGGGACGCCCAGCGCAGGCGACCGTCGGTGAAGTGGTGAAGCATACGCCCGGTCAGGCTGTGCTGGCTGACCTCGCCGATGGCGTGAACGCCCACATCCCACACGTAGCCGCGGCGCGGAAAGGCGTGGGTGTAGCCGCCGGGGGTGTAGTGCTGCTCGAGAACGAGAACCCGCCGGCCGAGCTTGGAGAGCATGGCCGCGCAGGTCATGCCGCTCATGCCGGAGCCGATCACCACGGCGTCCCACGGCCCTTCGGGGTGGCGCCGGTTCCAGTATTTCTCCGCGCTCTTGCGCGGCTTGCCGCGGGTTTCGTCGGTCATCTGCAGCTCTCTTCCTCAGTCGGCCAAAAAGGGTCTGCGGATCCCTCGCCGCGCCGGCGACGCGAGCCTCCCGAGGGCTAGCCCTGCGGCTGCAGGCTCAGGAGGGGCTCGCTCGCGGGGTGCAGCTCCTCCATTTCGGCCTGCACCAGCTTGGAAACGCCCTTCTCTTCCATAGTAACGCCGTAGAGAGAGGAGGCCACTTCCATGGTCAGCTTGTTGTGGGTGACCACCAGGAATTGAGTGTCGGCCGCCATCTGGCGCAGGGTGTCGACGAAGCGCAGTACGTTGGCGTCGTCGAGGGGGGCGTCGACCTCGTCGAGAATGCAGAAGGGCGACGGCTTGGTTTGGAAGAGGGCGAAGAGCAAAGCGATGGCGGTGAGGGCCTTTTCGCCGCCCGAGAGCAGTGAAATATTCTGCGGCCGCTTGCCGGGCGGCCGGGCCGTGATCTCGATTCCAGTCTCGAGCAGATCTTCTTCGTCGAAGAGCCGCATATGGGCCTCGCCGCCGCGAAAAAGCCGCTCGAAGATCTCGCCGAAAACCCTGTTGACCTCCTCGAAGGTCGCTCTGAACCGCTCGGCGGAGAGGTCGTTGATCTCGGCGATGGTCACCTTCAGGCTCTCCACCGAGCTGGCCACGTCGCGGCGCTGCTCGCGCAGGAAGGTGCTGCGCTCGTCCTGCTCGTCGTACTCCTGGGCGGCGAGCACGTTGACCGGGCCGAGGCGCTCGAGGGTCGCCCGGCAGCGCGTCATCTCGGCTTCAAGGTCGGCGAGCTGGTCGGCGGAGACGGCGCTCGGCAGCTCGACGTCGTCCTCCACCGGCGGC
>JBCCLG010000631.1:0-3873 GCA_039027015.1 Acidobacteriota bacterium
GAGGCTGCGCCAGGCCGTTGGCACCATGTGCTCGGGCAGGCGCTCGCGGAGAAAATCGCGCGCCTGGCGCAGGCTCTCGTCGTCCACCTCGGGGAGCACGTGGGCCGCCAGTCGCCCGGACCGGTCGAGGGAGATTCGGGCGCCCGCGAGCGCCGGGTGGGCCTCGAGGGCGGCCTCGATCTCCGAAGGCTCGAGTCTCATGCCTCGAATCTTGATCTGGCGGTCAACGCGGCCGAGAAATTCGATCCGCCCGTCCGCCAAAAAGCGCGCCGCATCGCCCGTTCGGTAGGCCCTGCCGGAATGGTAAGGGTCGGCGAGAAAGCGCTCGCGGGTTCGGGCTTCATCGTGCGCGTAGCCGGGCGAAACGCCGACGCCGCCGATGAGAATCTCGCCGGCGACCAGGGGCGGAGTGGGACGCCCTTCGGGGTCGAGGACGTAGATGCGGTTGTTGGCCACCGGCCGTCCGAGGGTGACCGGCTCGCCAGGCCGCAGCTCGCCGCAGATCGAAGTGGCGGTGGTCTCGGTGGGGCCGTAGAAATTCCACACGCGAAGACCCGGAACCGCCCGCACGGAGCGCTCCACCAGCGCGGCGCTCACCGCCTCGCCGCCGAGCAGCAGGGCGCGCAGACCCGCGGGCGGCGCGATCTCCCCGGACTCCAGGTTCTCCAGGAGCAGCTCCCACAGCGCCGGCACGCAGGAGAGGCCCGAATCCGGAGCCTCGAGGGCCGCGGCCAGGCTCTTCGGATCGGTGACGCGCTGGCGCTCCACCACGCGGACCGGTTCGCCGATCAGCCACGGTCCGAAGACCTGCTTGAGGGAGGTGTCAAAGGCCAGGGTCGTGACCCAGGGGATGTTGCGCAGGCCCGCGCCCTCGAGGAAGCTCTCCTCGATCCACGCCAGGTAATTCGCCAGAGAGCGCTGCTCGATCACCGCGCCCTTGGGAAGACCGGTGGATCCGGACGTAAAGAGCAGGTACGCGGGGTCGTCCGGCTGGATGTCGACCGCGGGCCCTAGAGACCCGAGCGCCGGGTCCGTCGCCGGATCCCCGAGCATGCGGCCGAGGTCCCAGGACTCCGCGCGCCGCTCGCCGCCGAGCTCGGCACCCCCCGAAAGCAGGAGGTCCACCCGCGCCGCCTCCACCATGTGACGCAGGCGAGCTTCGGGGTAGGAGGGGTCCAAGGGCAGGTAGGCGGCGCCCGCCTTCATGACGGCCAAGAGCCCCACCAGAAGCTCGGGTGAAGGATCGAGGTGGAGGCCTATCACCGCGCCAGGCCCCAGGCCGCGGCTGGCGATGAGGCGAGCCAGGCGCCCCGCCCGACCGTGCAGCTCGCCGTAGCTCCAGCGGCGAGCGCCGCCGTCCGCGACAACGGCGACCGCGTCCGGTCGCCGATCGGCGACCGCCTCCAGACGGCGGATGAGGGAAGTCTCGAGATCATAAGGCCGCGGATTGACCGCCAGGCGCAGCATCTCCTCGGTCTGCTCCGGGGTCTGAATCGCCAAATCCGCGAGCCGCCGGACGGGGGGCGAGCGCACGGTCTCGCCGAGGAGGGTCGAGAAGCGCTCCAAAAAAGCCTCGATGCTGGGCGGATCCCACAAATCTCGGGCGTAGACGAGCTCGCCCTCGAGACCGCCCTCTTCGGTCTCCGCGAGGGAGAAGGAGAGGTCAAATTTGGTGTGCGGCACGGGGACCGGCAGGGAGGACCAGGTGAGGCCCGGCAGCTTGAGCAGACGGTCGTTCTGCTCCTGGTAGGCCAGCATGACCTGGAAAAGAGGCGAGTGGGCCAGGCTGCGCGGCGGCTTCAGCTCGTCGACCACGACCTCAAAGGGCAGCTCCTGATGCTCGAAGGCGTCGAGAATCAGGCGGCGGGTGCGGCGCAGGTGCTCGAGGAAGCCGCCGGCCCCAACGCCGTCTTCCGAGTCGTCGATGCGGAAACGCAGCGCCAGCGTATTGACGAAAAAGCCCACCAAACCCTCGAGCTCGAGATCCGGGCGACCGGCCACGGGCGTCCCGATCACCAGGTCTTTTTGCCCGGACTCCCTCGAGAGCAGAAGAGCGAAGGCGGCCAGGAGGGTCATAAACGGGGTGGCGCCGGCCCGCTGGCCGAGGGCGCGCAGGTACGTCATGCGCTCGGGCGTCACGGCAAAGCTCGCCCGCCCCGCCCGCAGGCTGCGCTTCGCGGGCCTCGGGCGATCGCTCGCCGGATCGAGGGCGGGGGGCGCGGCGTCGAGGCTCTGGCGCCAGAAGTCGAGAAGCTGCTCTCGCCGAGCGCCCCGCAGGCGGCGGCGCTGGCGGGCGGCGTGCTGGGCGTAAGTGCGGGTCAGCTCGGGCAGGCCGCTCGCCTCCTCGGGGGCCAGCGAGTAAAGGTGCGAGAGCTCGCGCATCAAGACCGCCACCGATCCGCCGTCCGCGGCGATGTGGTGAAGCGCCACGTGGAGGGCGGAGTCCTCGGACCCGAGGCGCAGCAGCTCCACGCGCAGCAGGGGGCCCGAGGCCAAATCGAAGGGCTCGGCGAGGAGGCGCTCGAAGGCCCGGACGCGCTCCTTCTGGGCCTCGGGCTCCTCCAGGTGCTGAAGGTCGATCACCGGGATCTTCAGCACGGGCTCGGCGGGCAGAAGCCGCGGCTCCGGCCGACCCTCGACGCTGGTGATCACCGTGCGCAGGGGCTCATGGCGGCGCACGATTTCGCCGAAGGCGCGCTCCAGACGCGCCACCTCGACCGCGCCCTCGAGACGCAGCGCCGCGGGGACCGCGTAGGCCGTCCGCGTGCTCTCGCTGGCCAGCCGGTCGAGGAACCACAGGCGCTCCTGCCCGAAGGAGAGGGTGAGGGGTTCCGGCCCTTGGGAGAGCTCGGGTTCCGAGGCTTCTCGGGGCGCGGGCGCGGGGGGCGCCAGCGCCGCGGCCATCTCTTCTAAGGTCGGCGCCTCGAAAATCTGCCGCACGCCGAGCTCCACCCCCATCTCGGCGCGCACCCGTGAGGCGAGGCGGGTCGCGTTGAGGGAATGGCCGCCGAGGCTAAAGAAATCGTCGCTGGGGGCGAGGGGCCGATCGCTCTCCAGCAGGTCGGCCCACAGGCGGGCGAGGGCCTCTTCCTGCGGGGTGAGCGCGCGCTCCGGCGCCGAACCGCCCGCCTCTTCGGCGCGAGAATCCCGCTGGGGATCGGGCAGGGCGGCGCCGTCGAGCTTGCCGTTGGGGGTGAGCGGCAGGGTTTCCACCGGCACGAAAGCCGACGGCACCATGTAGTCGGGCAGCGTCTTTTTGAGGGCGGCGCGCAGGTTCTCAGCCCGCAGGGATTCGGAAGCTTGAGCGCCCTCGGCGGGCACTACCCAGGCCACCAGCCGATGGAGCGATGGGTTCTCGCCGTGCAGCAGCGTGACCGCCGCCGACACCTCGGGCAGGCCTCTTATGGCGGCGTCGATCTCGCCCAGCTCGATGCGGTAGCCCCGCAGCTTGACCTGATCGTCCACCCGGCCCAAATACTCCAGCTCGCCATCCACCCAGCGGGCGAGATCGCCCGTGCGATAGAGGCGGTTGTCGCCGGCGCAGCCCGTCGCGAAGGGCGCCTCGAGAAATCGCTCCGCGGTCAGCTCGGGCCTGGCCAGATAGCCCGCGGCGAGGCCCGGCCCGGCCACGTAGATCTCTCCCGGAACGCCCGCCGGCACCGGCTCGAGGTGGGGGTCGAGCACGAAGGCGGCGAGGTCGCCGAGCGGCCTGCCGATGCGGCTGTGCCGCGAGCGCGCGTCCCGGGCGGTGAGGGGGCGGAAGGTCACGTGCACGGTCGTCTCGGTGATGCCGTACATATTCACCAGGCGCGGACTCTCGTCGCCGTGGCGCTCGATCCACGGCGCGAGCCTCGAGGGGTCGAGGGCCTCGCC
>JBCCLG010000632.1:0-3865 GCA_039027015.1 Acidobacteriota bacterium
GCACAAAGCGCTCCTCAAGATGCGCCTCGAGGACGCCGAAGAGGATATTTACGTGCAGCTGGCCAACCCGCTGGCGGGTCCTTGATCCGTGGCGCAGGTCTCGCGGCAACCGTCCCATCAGCCCCCGAGCGAGGTCCGACGATGCGTAGAATCACGGGTGAGCGCATCGGGCCCGGGGATCCGAACGCGCTGCTGCGCAGCTCAAAGGACGCCTCACCCATCCAAGCACGCCCGATCCGCAGGGCACACGGCAGGAGTAGTTCAATGACCACCGAGAAAAATGCGGCCGCCCGAGACTCCCGTGAAGACGCCGCCGGTGCCGCCGTGAGTGCGGGCGGCGGCCAGGAAGAGTCTCCGCCGTGGGCCGCCGGGACCGCTCAGCGAATGCATGAGCTCAACCCTGAGCTCACGGAAGCCCAGATCGACATCGTGCGTCGCTATGGCGAGGAGCAGACCTTCGACGACGGCGAAATCCTGTGGGACATCGGTGAGGAGAACGCTCGCTTTCACCTGACGCTCGAGGGCGCGGTTGAAATCGTCCGTCGCGATCGCGAAGGCGAACACGTCATCATCTCCCACCAGCGCGGCCACTACGGCGGAGAGACGGTGACCATGACCGGTCGCGGACCCTTGGTCTTTGGGCGGGCTCGGGGGCAGACCAAGACAGTGGCGGTGCGGCCCGAAAGCCTGCGCGAGCTGATCGCTACCGAGACCGGTGTGGGTGAGATCATCCTGCAGAGCTTTATTCTGAGGCGGATGCGCATGGTGGCCGAGCATCACGGAGACATCGTCCTCATAGGCTCCGACGCCTTTCCCGGCACCGGAGCGACGCGCACCTTTCTCTCGAGAAACGGCATTCCCCATACCTTTGCCGAATATCCCTCTCCTCAGCATGCGTCGGTTCTTGACGACTTCGGGCTCAGCCCCGACTCGCTGCCGGCGCTGATCTGCGACGGCAGCGCGCTTTGCCGGCCGACCCCTCGAGAGATCGCGGAGCGCCTGGGCTTTGCCGCCCGCATCGGCGACGGCGAGACCTATGACGTCGCCATTGTCGGCGCGGGTGCCGGCGGCTTGGCGGCCGCAACCTACGCGGCATCCGAGGGGCTCTCGGTGCTGGTGATCGAAGCCTGCGCGCCCGGAGGCCAAGCGGCCACCAGCTCCAAGATCGAGAACTACCTGGGTTTCCCGACCGGGATCTCCGGGCAGGCCCTCATGGGACGAGGATGGCTCCAGTCGCAGAAATTCGGCGCCATCCTGGCCGTGGCTCGAGCGGTCGAGGCCCTCGAGTGCGGGACTCCGCACCATCTCCGCCTGGACGGCGACACTTCAATCTTCGCCAAAGCGGTGGTGCTCGCCAGCGGAGCGATTTATCGCGAGCCCCCGATCGAGGGGATCGCGCCCTTTTTGGGCAGCAACGTGCACTATGCCGCCACCTATCTGGAAGGGCGAATCTGCAGCCAGAGAGAGGTTGCGGTGGTCGGCGGCGGAAACTCCGCGGGACAGGCGGCCATGTTCCTCTCCGAGCACGCCCGGAAGGTTGCGATTCTGGTGCGCGGACCGGGTCTTGAGCACAGCATGTCGAGCTATCTGATCGAGCGCATCCAGCAGACGCCCAATATCGAGCTGATGACCCACACCGAAGTCCAGAGCGCCCGGGGCGATCAAAAGTTAGAAAGCGTGACGCTGCTCGATAACCGGACCGGCGATCAGCGCGATCTAGAGCTGCAGCATCTATTCATCTTCATAGGCGCCCAGCCAGCGACGAGTTTCCTGCCGGAAGACATCCAGCTGGACTCCCGCGGCTTCGTGAAGACCGGAAATGACCTGGACCTGGAGAGCCTGACCGAAGCATGGCCTTTGAAGCGCCAGCCCTACCTGCTGGAAACGAGCTGCCCCGGCGTTTTCGCCGTCGGAGACGTTCGCTCCGGCAGCGTCAAGCGCGTCGCGTCTGCGGTGGGAGAGGGTTCTGTCTCCGTTCAGTTCGTGCATCGGTTCCTGAGCGAGCCTCGAGAGGCGCGAGACGGGTGAGGCCGGTCCGGTTCTCCGATTCTGCAGCGACCCTCAAACGCCTCGCATTTCGGCTAGGCCTTCCGGCATTTCAGCCGGGCGGCATCCGCGGCACCACCAGCGGCATTCCGGAGTCGGGATGCTCGAGCACGGTGCAGTCGATGTCGAAGACGCGGCCGATCGTCTCCTCGCGCAGGATTTCGCGCACCGGCCCCTCGGCGGCGATCGCTCCTTCGCGGAAGAGCACCATGTGGTCCGCGATGGCCGCCGCCATGTTGAGGTCGTGCAGCACGATCACCACGGTCTTCCCGCCTTCGGTGACCATGCGGCGCACCAGCGAGAGGGTCTGGAAGGCGTGGGCCACGTCGAGGTGGTTGGTCGGCTCGTCGAGAAAGACCGTGGCCGACTCCTGAGCCAGGATCATGGCCAGCCACACCCGCTGGGTTTGGCCGCCCGAGAGGGTGCCCAAGGGGCGCTCCAGGAGGTCTTCGGTGGCGGTGGAGCGAGCGGCGCGATCGATCGCCTCGAGGTCGCCGGCGCCGCGGCCGGCGAACGGCCGACGGTGGGGGTAGCGGCCGAGGGCGATCAGGTCGTGAACCGTGATTTCTTCCGGGGCCGCGGGGGTCTGCCCGAGCATGGCGACGGCGCGCGCCAGCTCTTTGCGGGGCCAGTCGCCGAGCGGCCGGCTCTCGAGCAGGATCCGGCCCGAAGAGGTCGGCAGCAGGCCGCGCATGGCCTTGAGCACCGTCGACTTGCCGCTGCCGTTGGGGCCGCACAGGGCGGTGACCCGAGCGCTCGGAATCTCCAGAGCGAGGCTCTTAAAAACCGAGCGAGAGCCGTAGCCGAGGGTGACGGCGTCGAGGGTGAAGCGGATTTCAGGCGGCATCGCGAGTCCGTCCGTGGCGAAAGAGAAGAAAGAGAAAGTACGGGGCGCCGATCAGCGCGGTGACCGCGCCGGCGGGAATCTGTCGTTTGAGAACGTCAAAAGCCTGCTGCACGAGGAGGTCTGCGGACAAAACCAGGGCGGCGCCGATCAGCGCCGCGCCGAGGATTTGGCCACGGGCGGAGGCGCCAAAAACGAGGCGCGCGGCGTGGGGGGCGATCAGGCCCACGAAGCCGATTCCGCCGACCACGCTGACCGCCGCGGCGGTCCACAGCACGGAGAGGATGAGCGCCGCTGCCCGCGTGCGCTGAACCGCCAGTCCGGTGGCGCGCGCCGAGGCGTCGTCGAGGCGCAGCTGATCGAGCGGGCGGACGAGCAGAATCAGAGCCGGCGCGCTGATCGCCAAAACGGCGATCAGCATCTCGGCTTTGCTCCAGCTGGCGCTGTGCAGCGATCCGGCGAGCCACTGCAGGGCCTGGGGGACCCGAAAAATCGGCCCCGCGAGAATGAGCATTTTCGCCAGGGCGTCGGCCAGGGCGGCCACCGCGACCCCGTAGAGGATCAGGCGATTCGGGCGGGAGACGTCTCGAAAAGCGAGCAGGCCGACGGTGAGCGCAAAAGCCAAGGCTCCCAGAATGGCGGCGAGCGGCTGCCAGGCGGCCGAGACGGTGAGCTCATGGTGTTCGTTGGAAAAGAAAAGGAGAAAGGTCAGAACGCCCACCGCCGACCCGTCGACGATGCCCAGAACCCCCGGCGACGCCAGCGCGTTGCGCGTCACGCGCTGCAGCAGCAGGCCGGCGATTCCGAGAGCCAGGCCGCCAAGAGCCGCCAGAACCGTTCGCGGCAGGCGAAAAAGAACTATCTTCTTGGCGTCTTCGGCGTCCCCCGTGCCGGCCAGGGCCGCGAGGACCCGTTCGAGCGGTATGGGATCGTCACCGAGAACCAGCGAGCCGACGAAGAGCCCCGCCACGACGA
>JBCCLG010000633.1:0-3861 GCA_039027015.1 Acidobacteriota bacterium
GCGCGCCGAGGATCACCGCCAGGGCGACGTTCTGATCCTCCTCGATCTCTTTACGCACGGAGAACGGGGTGATCCGAGTGGCGATGAAAAATCCAACGCCGAAGACCACCATGCCCAGGAGGGCGTAGACGACGGTCCAAATCAAGGTCGAGAGTTGTGTTGGATCCATCAGCGGGTCCTTCCTCGTGGGCTATCTATCGGTCTTTGATCCGGTTTCTAAACGGGTGCGGCTGGCGGCCAGCCGCAGATTCGGGTGCTGCCGATTCGGGTGCTGCCGATTCGGGTGCTGAACGCGAGAAAAAGCCTATTTGCCGCCGCGCAGACCGCCGCCGCGGTGGCTGCGGTGATAGCCGTAGAAGAAGCCCGCGGAGCGGTTGGCGCTCTCCTGCCGAAGCGCCACGCCCTGGGGCTCCTGGGCGCTGGACACGCCGGCGTTGATCAGGGTCAGGAAGAGTCCGAAGAGGGAGCCTCCGGCCAGCAGAAAGATCACCATCATTCTCTTGGGTCGCATCAATCGTCCTCGTCGTCTTCCTCATCCGAGGCCTTCCAGCCCTGGTATTGAATCACCTGGATGAACAGGAGTCCGGTGCAGAACGCCAGGGTCAGGCCCGACCACAGGGCGCGCCGGGCGCCGGAGATCACGCGCACTCGCAGGGGGTGCTCGCTGACCTCGCTCGTTTGTCCGGAACCGCTGCGCGCCTGCACCAGCAGACGGTAGGTCCCGGGCTCGTCAACCTTGACGAACTGGCTTTTCTTGCGGGTGCCTTCCGACCAGCTCTCGCCGCCCTCGCGGCCGCTGTAGTACGAAAGATCCTCGTCGCTCACGTGGATCGCCAGGGGCTCGGCGCCGTCGGCCTTGACGACCGCGTATTGGATCGACATCCAGGCGTTCTGCAGCGGCGCCCGCAGATCGATGCGCAGCACCCGGCCGCCGCTCTCGACCTCGAAGGGCATCGACAGCACCTCGCCGGTCAATCCATCCTGGGGCAGCTCTTGATCGAGCACCTCGCGGCCGCTCGACAGGCATAAAATCAGAGCGAAGAAGTTGACGAAGGTCGCCAGCAGCGCGGCCTTCCAGGCGAAGCTGTAGAAGCTCTTGATGCCGGCGACGCTGCCGCGCTCCTCGGCAGGGGCCGGCAGCTTCTTGCGGGTCGCCGCGAGCATCTCGGAATGTCCGACGGCGTGCCCCCGCGAGGCCTCCATCTCGTGAAGGCCCGCAGCGCGGCCTGCGCCCATCCTGGGCGAGGTCGGATACTGCACTCCGTAAGTCTCACCCGAGCCGTCGGCAGCCTCCAGCTCGGCGTACTGCACCAGGTCGCCCACCCGCGCGATGTACGGCAGGGCGCCGTCGACGAAGCTCAGGCGATAGACGCCCTTGCCGGCGAGCAGCCAGCTGCGGTTGTCGTAGGTGCGAACGACGTCGCCCTTACGCTTCTCGACCGGGTTGCCCTCGGGCATCACGCGGCTGGTGCGGGAAACGTCCCAGTGGCCCTGATACTCCGACAGCCAAAGGCTGCCGTGGCGCGGGTTGTAGAGCAGATACGTGAGGGTGGGATCGCTCTCTTCTTCGTCGTAGCGCAGGCGGGCCACCACCTCATAGCGGGCCTTGCGGTAGCGGAAGCTGTCGCCCAAATCGAGGGCGAATCCGGCCTCGTGGGGGGTCAGGTTATTGGCCTGGGCGAGCACCCGGATTTCGGCGGGCGAAAGCTCGAGCTGACTGCCGCAGGAGCCGCATACGGCGAGCCGGCTATTCTCGTCCTTGACCTCCAGCTGCGCCGCGCAGTTCGGGCAGTTGATGAGGCGAGGCTCAAAGACCGGGCGTTTTCGGCCCGAGCCGGGCGAGAAGCCGGGAGTGCGAGCCGGGGCGCCCTCCGGCGGCGGCGGCAGCGGAGGAGGAAGGCCTGGGCCGCTCACCACGAGTCTCCTTCGTCGTCGAGCTTGATCTCGCTGTACTTCAGCCAGCGGCCGAGGAAGGCGGTGGGCGTTTCGGCGTCAAACTCGAGACCGAGGCTGTAGCGCCCGTCGAGGCTGGTGGCGTCGAGATAGGGATAGGTTTCGCCGAGGGTCACGTTCTTGGGCAGCTCTCCCTCGAGGCCCACGCACTCGGCGTTCCCCATCTCCTGGATGGCGAATTCGCTCTCGCGCAGGTACATCTTCTGGCCGATGTAGTGCTGGTCAAAGGCCGCAATGCCCGGGAACTCGATCTCGCGCTGCTCGGCCAGCTCGTGCTGATCTTCGGTCAGCCACAGGGAGCTACCGTCGGAGGTCTCGAGGAACCATTCGTCCCACAGGCCTTCGCCGAAGCTGTAGCGAATGCGGCCGAGCACGCGGAAGCGCTTCTGGTGGAAGCTGCCGGTGGCGTCGCGGTAGAGCCGCGAGAATCCCTCGGTGAGCAGCGAGTTGTTGCCGGCGGCGGTGACCTTATCCTCGTCCCAATAGACCACCGAGCTGCAGAACTCGCAGGCGAACATCACGATCCCCGGATTGTGCAGGGAGCGCGGCGCGCCGCAGGACGGGCACGAGATCGATCGGCCGGCGGGACGTCTCCCTCTCATGCGGCACCCTCCTGTTCCAGGGAGAACGCACGGCGAGGAGACGCCGGCGCCCCGCGCTCAACCGCCTGCCGGCGCACCGCCTGGGGATCGAGAGCGGCGAGCACCGACTCACCGATGCGTTCGGTGAGCGAGGCGTCGCCGCAGGTGAAGATGTCGATCGCGGCGGTGCCCAGCTCGGGCCAGGTGTGCACGGCGAGGTGGCTCTCGGCCAGGATCACGACGCCCGAAACCCCGTGGGGCGCAAAGCGATGGAAGCGTTCTTCGACCACCGTTGCGCCGCCGTCGCGGGCCGCGGCGACCAGCAGCTGGCGCAAGGAGGAGATATCGTCGAGACGATCGGCCTCGATGCCCGAGAGGTCGAGAAGCAGTTGATGACCGAGTGGCGTCATGGGGAAGTTGGACCCTAACAGCCCTTAGGAAAAGCCCGTAATGTGATTCCTGCCCTTATCTGGACAGGCCGCGCCGCGTGTCTCTTCGCGGGGCACGGTGGATTCTCTTCACCCTTACGAGGTGGGTTGCTGAGAGATTCGCTGGATCTTTGGGGAATACGGTTTCCACGGATCCTTGGACCCTGCCGAACCGTCTTCCGCTGCGGCGCGCGGGGCTTGGATCCTTGGGCACTGCTGAACCGTCTTCCGCTGCGGATCGCGCGGATCGTTGGGTGCTGCTGAACCGTCTTCCGCTGCGGCGCGCGGGGGGCTGCGTGCGGATCCTCAAACTCGCGGGGGCTTCCGACTGGACGCCATGGACCTCCAAGGAGGCGGATTCTTTTCCGCTCGGAGATCGCCGCACCTCGCGCGGCATCGAACGCCACCAGAATGCCCCGATCGACTCCAGAGATGAGACCGACTGCTCACACAAGTTCGGATCCGTACTCGCTCCCCCGCGCTTCCTGGTCGCTCCAGGCGGTCGCTGCCGCTCCCGAGTCTCAAAGCTTGAACCGGGCGGCCCACACGGTGACGACGAGACGGAGAACTCGGGAGGCTAGCCGAACATCGGACGATCGACGCGCTGACAACGGATGACGAAAAACCCGAACAGCTAGACGAGCACCGGGCGACTCGCGCGCTGACGACGGACGACGAAAACCCGAACGGCTAGACGAGCACCGAACGACCGACGCGATCACCACGGACGACGAGAAACCGAACGGCTAAACGAGCACCGAACGACCGACGCGATCACGACGGAAGATGAAAACCGAACGGCCAGACGAGCACCGAACGACCGACGCGATCACCACGGACGACGATAAACCGAACGGCTGAACGAGCACCGAACGACCGACGCGATCACCACGGACGAC
>JBCCLG010000634.1:0-3847 GCA_039027015.1 Acidobacteriota bacterium
CGCGGGGGCTCTGTTGACGTTAGCAGATTCAGCCGCGGGCGAGGGCTCTCACTCCTCGGCGCCCCCCGGCTCGACCCGCCGCGACTCAAGCCGCCGAGCGCGCCGCCGGGCGACCTCCTGGAGGTCGACATCGCGATCCGTCTCGTCGACGATCTCCTCGCCGATCAGGGTCTCCATCACGTCCTCGAGGGTCACCACGCCGGACATGCCGCCGTATTCGTCGAGCACGCCGAGCAGGTGGCGGCGGCGGCGCAGGAATTCCGACAGCAGGCGGTGCCCGGGCAGGCTGTCGGGCACCAGCTCCAGGGGCTTGCGCAGGGCAGCGAGCGGCACCTCGAATTCATCGTGCGCCATGCGCTGGAGAACGTCGCTCTTGAACACGAAGCCGATCCAGTTTTCGGGATCCTCGCCGTGGATCGGAATGCGCGAATGGGGGCAGCTGACGACCTGGTCGCCGGCCTCGCGCACCGTGAGGGTCTCGGGCAGCTTGAAGACCACGGTGCGCGGGGTCATGATGTCGCGCGCCCGGATCTCGTCGAGGCGCAGAACGTTGGCCACCAGCTCGGCCTCGATGGGCAGAATGCTGCCCTCCTCCGCCGACAGGGCCGCCACCTGGTGGATCTCCTCCTCGGGAGCCACCGGCTCGTCGACCTCGCGCTGCATCAGCCGGGTCAGGCCGCGGGTCGACCACACGACGGGGTAGAAGACGAGGATCCCCAGCCTCCAGGGCCAGGCCACGAAGCGCGCCACCGACGCGCTGAAGCTCGCCCCGGCGACCCTGGGCAGGATCTCGGCGAGGAGCAGCACGGCCAGGGTGAAAAGAACGGGAAACCACAGGCGCGAGGATTCATCGCCCCAAATCGCCTGGACCTGCGCGCCGGCGATCGCCGCGCCGGCGGTGTTGGCGGCCGTGTTGACGATCAGGATGGCGGTGATCGGCTGCTCCATATTCTGCTTGAAGCCATCGAGCAGCCGGCCCACCGAGCTTCCCGACTCGGCCAGCTGACGCACGTAGGAGCGGCGCACGGAGTAGAGCGCGGCCTCCGAGAGGGAGCAGAAGGCGGAGACGGACACCACCAGTGCGACGACGATCAGGAACGCGGTCATCTAAAACCTCCAGGGCGCGGCCGAGGTTTTCGGCCCGCGGGCTGATCATAGAACCGAAAGCCAGGCGGGATCCGAAACACGAACGCGGGCGACTCTTTTGGGGGAGCCCTCGCCGCCGCCGACTCCGAGACTCGGGAGAACCCACCGCATGATGATTCACCCACCGCCGCCGCGCCCTCTGACCGCGAGGGCGAGACCCGCCCACGCCGCCGGGCTGCTCTCCGTTCTCCTGCTCATCGGCCTGCCGCTGGCGGGCAACCTAGCGGCCCAGAGCGCGCCGCCGGCCTCGCCCACGCCCCAGGCCGACGCGGTTCGCCTGCTGTGGTCTCCGGGGCAGATCGCCGAGGGGCGCAGCCAGGTCGAGGCGCTGCCGATCGATCCGGAGGTCCGGAAGCTGGTCTTCTTGATCGACGGCGAAGAGGTCGAGACCCGCGGTAAACCCCCGTGGCGGGTCAGGCTTCGCTTCGCCGAGCCGGCCCGGGAGCAAACGCTGACCGTGCGCGCCCTCGGCCCGCGCGACCGGGTGCTCGGCGAAGACTCGATGCAGATCAACCGCTTCCGGCGGCCGTTTCGCGTCTTCCTCGATCCGCTCGACGGCCCGGAGGTCACCGGCGAGGTTTCGGTTCCGCGCGGCGCCGCCCTCAAGACGGTTCGGGTCGAGATCGACGGGGCCTGGGTCGACGGGGTCCGGGTCGGCGGCGGGGAGAGCGACGCCGCGGACCCGAGCGGCCGGGAGCGCTTCATCGTCAGCCTGGGGGCGCCCCTCGCCGACAGCCAGATCGTGCGCGCGGTGGCGACCCTCGAAGACGGCCGAGAGATCGAGAACGCCGGCGTGGTGGGAGCCGAGAACAGCAGCGCCCGCGTCGACGTGCGCCTGGTGCAGATTCAAACCCTGGTCACCGATCGCAACGGGCGGCCTCTCACCGACCTCGAGGCGGGCGACTTCGAGATTCTCGAGGACGGCCAGCCGCGGCAGATCGACCGCGTGCGGCGGGCGGATGACGTATCGCTGGCCCTCGGACTGGTGGTCGACTCCTCGCAGAGCATGGACGTTCTGTGGCCGGTGGTCGAGACCTCCTCCGCGGCCTTTCTCAACACCGTGGTCGGCGAGGGCGACGAGGTCTTCCTGGTCGACTTCGCGAGCCAGATCCGCCTGCTCGAGCCTTTCACCGCCGACCGCGCGCGCATCAATAGCGCCCTCGCCGAGGTGCGGCCCGAGGGCATGACCGCGCTCTACGACTCGATCGTCTACTCCATGCTGCAGTTCGGCGATCAGCCGGGCCGGCGTGCCCTGGTGGTGATCACCGACGGCGCCGACTTCGGCTCCCAGGCCGACCCCGAGCGCGCGGTGGAGATCGGCGGCAAGCTGGGCATCCCCGTCTACGTGGTTTTCCTTCAGAACCCCCGGCAGAACGCCCTGATTCGCGACAACCGGCAGCGTTTCGCCGTCGGCGGCGGCCTGCAGGAGATGAAGCTGCTCACCGAGCCCACCGGCGGCCGCCTGCTGCGCGTTGGCGGCGGGCGCAGCCCGGGGGGTGAGGAGGGCCTTCTGCGCGCCTTCAGGCGCATCGCCGACGAGCTGCGCAGCCAGCACCTAATCACCTACTACACCGACAAACCCCTCGCCGATCTCGACGGCCGCGAGGTCGAGGTGCGGGTCAAGAATCGCGACCGGGTCGAGGTGCGCTCGGTGCTGGCGTGGGATCAAATCCAATGAGCGCGGCGAAGAAGACGGGCGACAGGCAGCCGCTCACCTGGAGCGAGTTCGAGGCGGTCGAGCTGCGGGTGGGCACCATCGTTGAAGCCGAGGAGTTTCCCGAGGCGCGCAGGCCGGCCTACAGGCTGAGGATCGACTTCGGACCCGAGATCGGTATCAAGCGCTCGAGCGCCCAAATCACCGATCTCTATCGGCCCCACGAGCTGGTCGGCACGCAGATTCTCGCGGTGGTCAACTTTCCGCCCAAGCAGATCGGGCCGGTGCGCTCGGAGGTGCTCGTCACCGGCTGGACGCGCTCCGACGGCGCGGTGGTGCTGGCCCGCCCCGACTTCGCCGTCCCCAACGGCGCTCGCCTGCACTGAGCTTAAGGTCTCGCCGCGCGGATCTCGGCTAGCCGGCGTAGACCTCGTCCTGCTCGATCTTGGAGAGTACCCAGTCGAAGCGGCCGCTGGTGATCTCGGAGCCGCAGTGGGCGCACTCGCCGGACATGCTGACCTTAAGGGCGGCGCCGCAGTTGGGGCACGAGCGGTCGACGGTGATCTCCGAGCCTTCGGCGCCGCGGCCGCGGATGAAGGTCCAATACTCCGAGTATTCGCGGTTTCTGCGGGCGCTGCCGGAAACTACCTCGCCGCCGGGGTGGCGCACCACGAAGTCGCGCCCTTCGGCCCAGAAGCGGACGGTGACGGCGTCGTAGTAGCGATCCCGAATCACCCTGGCGTAGCTCCACCTCGTCACCCGCATGCCCTCGAGGGCGTTGCGCAAACCCTGGGAGCGGTAGGCCTCGATCCAGTAGGTGAAGGAGTCGAAGAGGCCGTCCGAAAGAAACGGGCGGACGCGGGCCAAATCAAGGCCCGACCAGGCGAGGTTCAGCTCGTGGTAAATCAGGCCGAAGCGCTGGCCGAACCGCGGGTCGGGATCGCCGCCGAAAAGCTCCTGGAGGCGAGCTCCGACGTCCGGCTGGTGCACGGTCGCGAGGTGAGTGCCCTCCTCCCGCGCCCCTCCGCGCAGCTCCGGCGGCCGGTC
>JBCCLG010000635.1:0-3841 GCA_039027015.1 Acidobacteriota bacterium
CGACGTCGGAGCTGCGGGCGTCGAGGCTGCGGATGTCGTACCACGCCGGCATCACCATGCCGCCGTTTAAGGTCACGGGGATGCTCGGCGCCTGCGGAAAGATGTAGCGCACGGAGAGATCCGCGGGCAGACTCAGAATCGGCGGCACGTCCACGAAGTCGTGGGCGGTGGCGCCCAGGCCGTGCATCCAGATCACCGAGGCCTCGGCGGGCTGCTCGGGGTTTTGCTCTAAATATTGAAGCGTCGTCATGCCGGGATCTCCTTGCCTTCTTTAGGATTCTCCGAGCAGGCTCCGCAGCCGCTCGACCAGCTCGGCGCGCGGCACCTCCTGCTGGCCGGAGCGCTCCGCCAGCCACTCCTCGCGCTGCTCGATCTGCTGCGAGAGGCGGCGGCCGACGTCCATCACCTTGAGGGTCACAACGCCCCTGGCCTGCTCGTCTTCGCCCATGATCAGGGCGACCGGGATCTGCCATTGATCCACGTACTTGAGCTGCCTGCCGAGCCCCTTGGCCTTGCCCAGATAGACCTCGGTGGGCACGCCGGCGCGGCGCAGCTCCGAGGCGATCTCCAAATAGGCGTCGGTCAGGGAGTCGTCCATGCGGGTGATCAGCACCTGCGCGGTGGAGGGCCTGGAGCGCACCTTGCCGAGGTGCTCGAGGGCGGTGAGCAGGCGATCGACGCCGATGGAGGCGCCCACCGCGGGCACCGCCTGGCCGATGAAGCGCTGCACCAGGCCGTCGTAGCGGCCGCCCGCGCACACCGAGCCGAACTGCGGGGCGTCCTGGAGGATCGTCTCGAAGATCGGACCGGTGTAGTAGGCCAGGCCGCGGGCGATCGAGAGGTCGATGCGCACGTGGGTTTCGTCGTGGCCGAGGGTCGCCAGGTGCTCCGAGATCTTCTCCACCGTGCGGATCGCCGCCTCGGCCCCCTCGACGCCGTCCAAAAGCTCCCGCAGGCCGGCGATCACCTCGGCGCGCGTCTCGCCGCGGATCGATAGAAAGCGCTCGATCGCCTCGACCTGCCCGGCGGCGAGCCCCAGGCCGCGGATCGGATCGCCGGACTCGTCGACGTAGCCTTCGGTCAGCTCGAGCTTGACCTTCTCGAGGCCCGCCTTGTCGAGTTTGTCGAGCACGCGAAAAACGTCCCGCGAGCGCTCGGCGGGGATCTCGGCGTACACCAGAAGCGCGTCGAGCAGGCCGCGGCTTGAGTAGCGCACCAGGTGGGAGTCGAGGCCCAGGGCCTCGAAGGTGTCGCACACGCAGGCGATGATCTCGGTATCCGCCAGCTCGGAGCTGGTGCCCACGGAGTCGAGGTCGAATTGGGTGAACTCGCGGAAGCGCCCTTTATCGGGCTTGTCTCCCCGCCAAACCGGCGCCACCTGGTAGCGGCGAAAGGGGCGGCCGAGATCCTGGTATTGAGCCACCACCCGGGCGAGGGGCACGGTGAGGTCGAAGCGCAGCCCCAGCTCCTCCTGCTCGCGGTTTCGCACCGTGAAGATCTGGTTTGTGGCCTCCTCCCCCGGCTCGGCTCCGAGCAGCACGTCGAGATACTCCACCGCGGGCGTCGAGAGAGGCAGGAAGCCGTAGCCCTCGTAGACGCCGCGGATGGTGTCGATCATCCACTGGCGGGCCAGCTGCTGCTCGGGTCTCAAATCCCGCAGACCGCGGGACAGCCGCGCCTTGACGCGCTGGGGTTTCTTCTTGTTTTTCTTGGCCATGATCTCGGGGAGAAGGGAACTTGAGCGGCGCCCGGACTCTTGCGGAACGGGCTCTTTCCGACAGAGCGCCGCGGGGTCGCTATGGTACCTTGAAGCGGGCTCTTGGACCCACGCGATCGAGGTTTGGAGCCCGCGGAGTCGGCGGCGATCGAGCCCCCTCGCCCCTAGACGGCCGCAGGATTTTCATCGGAGACCTCGCCCGCGGTGTTTTCTTTTCAGACCCGAGTCACCCTGGCCACCTTCGGGGTCGCGGCCCTGGCCATCGCCGGACTGACCCTCGGCGCGCTCATCCTCGGCGCCGAGCTGCACGAGCGCCATCAGCTGGAGACCGATGAAGCGGCCTTTGCGCTGCTCGCCGAGCTGGCGCGCGCCGAGCTGCCTTCCCATCGGCTCCAGGTCCTCACCCAGGCGACGACCCGGCTGGCGGGCAGCCCGAGCGTCGAGCAGGCGCTGGTGACCGACGAGTCAAAGAGGATTCTGGCGACCAGCGATCCCGCCCTGCTCGGCACCCTGCTCGAAGACTCCCCCGGCTGGCAGCTGACCGTGGTCTACTCGCCGTCGGGCCGGGCGGCGACCGTCGGCATGCTGCGCTCCACCGGCGGCTGGCGCGACCACATGAGCGCCAAGCTCGGCTCGCTGGCGCTGCTCTGCCTGATGGCCTCGGCTCTGATCGCCATGCCCCTCGCCCACGGCCTCACCCGACGCCTGGGCGAGCTGCGCTCCGCCGCCCAGCGGGTGCTCGACGAGGTTCCTTCGGAGAACGACGAAGTCACGACGATCTCCACCGCCCTCGAGAAGCTGCACCAGACGGAGACTCCGGACCGCAGCAGGCTGGATCGCCGCGACCGGCAGCTGCAGCGCCTGGCCGACGAGCTGCCGGTGGCGGTCTCATACACGAGCTCGGATCTGCGGGTGCTCTTCGCCAACCACCTGGTGTCCGTTTGGCTCGGCTGGGAGCGCGAGGCTCTGGTCGGCAGACCCCTTTCGGAGCTGCTGCCCACGGATTTCTATGAGGAGTCCCTGCGCGGACTCGCGCCGGCCCTGCGCGGTGAGCGGGTGCACCGCGAGCGCCAGGTCACCCTCGACGGCCGGCCGGCCGTGCTCTCGGTAATCAACGTGCCCGACCGCGACGCCAGCGGCACGGTGCGGGGCGTTTTCTCGATCATGCGCAACATCACCGATCAGCGCGCCGAGCGGATCGAGCAGCAGCGGCTGGTGCAGGAGCTGACCGCCAAGAACGGTGAGCTGGAGAGCGTGTCGTATACCGTGTCTCACGATCTGAAGGGCCCGCTGGCCACCATTCTCGGCTCCGCGGACCTCATCGAGCTGGGCCTCGGGGATGCCGGCATCGACCTCTCGAGCGCCGCGGGCGAGCGTATGGCCCAGGACCTGGATCAGATCCGCCACGCCTCGAGCACCATGAGAAAGATGCTCGACGAGGTGCTCGAGCTGGCCCGGGTCGGCCTGGTGGCCAACCGGGAGTCGCGGGTCGACCTGCGGCAGCTGGCGGAGGACGTGGTGCAGCTCCTCGCCGGCCGCATCGGCAGCTGCGGCACCGCGGTGCGCATCGATCCCGCGCTGCCGACCGTGATCGGCGATCGCCAGCGGCTGCAGCGGGTGCTGCTCAATCTGGTGGACAACGCCGTGAAGTTCAGCGCCGGATCGGCCGAGCCGCGGGTGGAGGTGGGCCAGCGCACGATCGGCGATGAGGTCACTTTCTTTGTGCGCGACAACGGCAGCGGCATCCCCCTCGAGCAGCAGGCGCAGGTTTTCGACCTCTTTCGCAAGCTGGACCCGGAGTCCGACGGCACCGGCGTGGGGCTGGCGATCGTGCAGCGCATCGTGCACGCCCACGGCGGACGGATCTGGGTGGAGTCGGCCGGGGTCAACCAGGGGACGAGCTTTTACTTCCCGCTGAAGGCCGAGCCCGAGGCGCCGCCCCGCCCCGCCCTGGGCGCCGGCGCGGCGAGCGGCGGCTTCCCGAGCCTTGAGGGCGGCGAAGTTTCCTCCCCCGTCGCCCCCGCGCTCTCGGTTCCCAAGACCGCCGCATCCTCCTCCTGAGAGCGAGCGGTCTCGGAATCCCCCGGCCTCCGCTCGACCCAGGGATCGGGCGGGGCGCGGGGC
>JBCCLG010000636.1:0-3839 GCA_039027015.1 Acidobacteriota bacterium
CACCCGGCGCCCGGGCTGCTAATCTCCGCCCATGGAGGGCACCGCGAGCGGCGGCACAGGAGGGCTAAAGCCGGGGCTTTGGCTCGGAGTAGACCTCGGCAGCAGGCGCGACAAAATCGCCAGCTTCTGCCTGATCGAGGCGAGCGGCGACGGCGGTATCCGGGTGGGCTTCGAGCGCGGCCAGGCCGGCGCCCCGTACCCGAAGACCAACTCCCGGGCCGATCTGCTCGATCTCGATCGGGGGCCGACCTATCTGCGCGCCGAGATCGAGAAGGAGGTCCGCCGGGTCGCCGCGGACGCCGAGCTGGTGCGGCGCTGGGCCGCCGGCGATCTGCCCAAGGCGGTCTCGATCGACGCGCCGGTGGCCCTGGCCGCGGGCGAGGGCTGCCGGCTGACCGAGAAGGCCAGCACCGATACCTTCACCACCCCCACCCGGGAGCGCTTCGAGGAGCTTCTGGCCACCAAGGGCGATCCGTATCTGCGCGTCAACGCGTTCTGGAAATGCGTGGGCTTTACCTTCTTTCGCCACTTTGCCGAGGCGCTGGGAGCGCCGGCGGGAGCTGCTCAGGAGGAAGTCGCGTCGTGGACGTGCGGCCACGGCGCCCTGCAGGGCGCCCCCCTGCAGGGCGCCCCCCTGCAGGGCGCCTTGCGCGAGACCTTCCCGAGCGACGTCTATAAAAGGTCTCACGGCGCGGTGGGCGTTCCGAGCGCCGCGGCCCGCCGGGTGCTCGCCGCCGTCGCCGAGGCCCCATGGCAGGCGGCAGGTTCCGCGAAGCGCCGAGAGCGAGGGCGCGGCGCGGGCCGGCCGGCCGCCTCGACTCTCCACAGGCTCGAGGCCCTGCGCGACGAGCTGGCGGAGCAGCTGGAAGCTCGGGACGCGGCCCTGGAGGTCATGCGCAAAAGGCCCGGCACCGTCGGCGATTTGTGGGACGCCTTCACCTGCGCCGCCACCGCCTGCTGCGAATCCCACGGGGCGGCGGTCCTTCACGGCTGGGACGCCTTCGCCGCCGAGAGGGATCGGCTGCTGCGCGAAGGCGCCATCCTGACCGTGGCGACCGCCTCCTGAATCTCTGCCGGCCGCCGCCCCCCTGGCTAGCCGTCCGCCTCCGACGGCGAACGCTTGGGCAGGGAGATCGAGAGGATGATCAGGCCCAGGATCGCGGCGACCACCGAGGCCGCGAGCACGCCGAGCTTGGCCTCATCGCCGAGCCCCGAATCTCCGGAGAAGGCCAGCGCCGCAATAAAGAGCGACATCGTAAAGCCGATGCCGGCGAGAAAGCTGGTGCCGAAGATCGACATCCAATTCACGCCGTCGGGCAGCTCCACCTTGGCGAGTTTGACCGCTATAAACGTAAAGGCCATGATGCCGATGGGCTTGCCGACCACCAGGCCGAGGAAGGCGCCCATGCTGACCGGCGCCGCCAGGCTGACGTCGCCGCTGAGCACGAAGCCGGCGTTGAAGAGCGCGAAGACCGGCATGATGAAGTAGGCCACCCAGGGCTGAAGGCTGTGCTCCAGCTCATGAAGCGGGCTCTGGGCCTTATCGACCACTTCTTCGAGATACTCCAGCTCGGCCTCCGCGTGATCCAGCTCCTCGCCGCCCTTGAAGAGTTTGGCCAGCTCTGAGGACAGCTCCGAAGGGTCGATCACCCGGCGCAGGGGGATGGTGAAGGCCAGCAGCACGCCGGCCACCGTGGCGTGAACGCCCGACTTCAGCATAAAGAACCACACGAAGGCGCCGACGACGAGGAAGATCAGCAGCTTGCGCCCCCCGGCTTTACCGTAGATCCAGGCTCCCGCCAGCAGGCCGAGGGCGATGCTCAGTGAGGTGACGTTGAGCTCCGCCGTGTAGAAGATCGCGATGACCATCACCGCGCCGAGGTCGTCGACGATCGCCAGGGCGGTCAGAAAAACCTTGAGGGTGGTCGGCACGCGCTCTCCGAGCAGCGCCATGATGCCGAGGGCGAAGGCGATGTCGGTCGCCATGGGGATGCCCCAGCCGGCCGCGCCCTCGCCGCTGGTGTTGAAGAAGTAGTAGAAGGCGGCGGGAATGAACATGCCGCCGAGGGCGGCGGCGACCGGCAGGATGCGGAATTGAGGATCTGAAAGCTCACCGCTGCGCAGCTCGCGCTTGATCTCGAGCCCGACGAAGAGAAAGAAGATGGCCATCAGCAGGTCGTTGACCCACAGGATCAGAGGCTTGAACAGCTCGAGCGGCCCGAATTGAAAGCCGACCCTCAAAGACTTGAGCGTCTGGTAGGCGTCGCCCCAGCTGGAGTTGGCCCAGGCAAAGGCGATAACCGCGGTGGCCACCAGAAGCAGGCCGCCGAAGCTTTCGCTGCGGACGAAAGACTGGAACGGGCTCAGGATCTTGCGGGGGATCGTAGACATCAGAGGTTCCTTCAAAGGCACAGATGACCGGGGAGAACGAGATGGGGAGCGATACCCCCATGTTAATCCATCCGCACTGTCCGACGGGTCGGACGGATCGGATGAAAAGGTCTCGCCAAATCGGCGCGGCCCTAATCCGGGATCGCCCAGGCGCCCGTGGAGGTCGACTCGACGAGCAGAAAAGAGAGCGCGCCCGGCAGGCGACGGCGCCAGCACTCCTCGCGATGCTCGCCTTCGGGATCTAAGAGGCAGCACAAATCGACGCCGTCGACGTAGCCCATGCGCAGCAGGCGCCGATGCACCCGGCGCACGGAGCGCGCGTAGCGCCAGGAGCCCAGGTGCCAGGGCCACCACGGCCTGCCGCGGCCGCGCTCGAAGCGGCCCGAGTCGAGATAAATCTGGCTCGGCACTCTCTCCTGATCCTCGAGCCAGCGCGCCATGGCGTCATCGGCGAACCAGAAGGACGGGCTGAGGGCTGCCGCCAAGCCGAAGGCGTCGGGCCTCTTGAAAACGCCGTAGACCGCGATCAGGCCGCCGAGGGACGAGCCCACCAGACCGGTGGACGACGCCTCCCGGCGAGTGGGAAAGCGGGCGTCCACCGCGGGCTTGACGCTCGAGGCCAAAAAGTCGAGGTAGGCGTCGCCGCGACCGCCCCGGCCGAGGGCGTCGGTAAACGGCGAATACTCCGCCAGACGCCCCTCTCCGGTGTGGGCCACCGCCACGGCGAGGGCGCCGTGCCCTGAGCGCGCCAGCTCGGCCAGCGCGTGGGCGGCGCGCCAGCTGCCGGCGTGGGAGGTCTCCGCGTCCAGCACGTTCTGGCCGTCCTGGAAGTAGAGCACCGGCAGGCGGGCGTGAGCGATCTCCGGAGAGGGCGGCGGAGCCCACACCACGATGTCGCGGGCGTTGCCGAGCTCGGGACTCGGGAAGTCGCGCCACACCCAAAAGGTACCCGGCTGATCGCCGAGGCCGGCGCTGCGATAGGGCTGCCAGCTCACGAGGATGTGGAGGATGCCGCGCCGCCCAGGACCCGATCGCGCAGGGCGGGAAGAACCGTTTCAAGGCGCCCGGCGCAGCGCCAGGTCGCCAGCTCGTCATAGGGCGTTTCCGAGGCCGTCAGGATCGCGCACTCGGCGCCGCCGTCCGCCGCGTAGAGCATCATCTGGTTGATCGGGCTGACGACCAGCGAAGTGCCGACGGCGAGGAAAAGATCGCAGCGCGCCGCGGCCTCGAAGGCGCGCTGCAGATCGGCCATCACCAGGCTCTGCCCGAAGGCCACCACCGCCGGCTTGAGCCAGTCGCCGCAGGTCGGGCAGCTCGGCACTTCGCCGCTCTCCCGCCAGCTCGCCTCGGCCGGTGCGCGGTCGCCTCGAAAGCCGCAGCCGAGGCACTCGACCTGGGCGTCGGTGCCGTGGATGGTGACCAGGCGCTCGGCGGGAAAGCCGCTCGAC
>JBCCLG010000637.1:0-3837 GCA_039027015.1 Acidobacteriota bacterium
CGGCGGCGCTGCGGCGCTGAAGCGCGTTCGCTTGGAGGACGCCCGCTTCGAGAAGGAGTTCGAGGTCGTCTCGAGCGATCAGGTGGAGGCCCGCTATCTGCTGACCCCCGCGCTCATGGAGCGGCTGATGGAGGCCCAGAGCGTTCTCGGGCCGCGCACGCGCCTGCGCGCTGCCTTTCACGATCGCCACATGCTCCTCACCCTCGACACCCGCAAGAACAGGTCCTGGCTGGCGCGGCAGCGCGGCAAGATGAACGAAATGCACCATTTCGAGGTGCAGGACATCAGCAAGCCCGTCGAGCAGACGAACCTCTCCGAGCAGTTCGGAGAGGAAATCGAGATCTGCCGGAAATTGGTGGGAGCGCTGCAGCTCAATATGAAGACCCGAATCTGAGCCGGATCCGAGCGCCCGGCAGCGCCCCGGGTGCTCCATCGCGCGCGGAATTACGGCTCGATCGAACACCATTTCCCTGGCCTCCCTGTGCCAGAGTTTTCGCATGAGCTGGAGGGCACCGGGCGGCCGCGGGGAAGAGGGTGCCGGGCGATGATGCTGCGGCCTCGCCTTCTGAGCCTGGCCGCCGCGGCGCCGATGCGCATCGCGGCGGTGGTCGTCGCCGGGCTGTGCGGCCTCGCGGTCAGCGTGCTCCAGGGCTGGTTTGGCGCCCGGGCCCTGGCGCCGATTCTGAGCGGCGAGCCGTGGACGGTGATCGTGCCCTTTCTGCTCGCCATCGGCGGGCTGATCGCCGTCAAAGCGGCCCTGCGCGTCGGCCGCGACGCCGCCTCGGCGAGCGCCGCCGGGGTGGTCAAGCGGCGGCTGCGCGGCCGCCTCTATCGCCATCTTCTGCATCTCGGCCCGGGCTTTCTGGCCGAGCGCGAGAGCGGCTCTCTCCAGGCCACCCTGGTGGACGCCGTGGAGGCCCTCGAGGGCTACCTGGGCAGCTATCTGCCGCAGGCTCTGGTGACCCTGATCGGCACGCCGGCGGTGATGATCTTCCTGTTCACGATCGACTCTCCGGTGGCCACCGTGGTGCTGCTGGCGTGGCTCGCCACCCTCGCCGCTCCGCCGCTGTGGGAGCGGCTGCTCGGCGACCGCGGCACCCGCCACTGGCGCGCCTATACCGACCTCGCGGCCACCTTTTTAGACAGCCTGCGAGGCATGAGCGTGCTCAAGGCCTACGGCGCCAGCGGCAGGCGCGGCGGCGAGCTGCACGACCAGGCCCTCGCCCTCTACCGGGAGACCATGGCCCAGCTCTCGGTCTCCATGCTGCGCAGCGGCTGGAGCCATCTGGCGACCGGCGTCGGAACGACCCTGGCGATCGGCTACGGCGCGCTGCGCGTGGTCGAAGGCCAGCTCGAGCTGCCCGATCTTCTGCTGCTGCTTTATTTATGCGGCATCTGCTTCGAGCCCCTGCGCGAGCTCGAGGGGCTCTGGCACCGCGGCTACGCCGGCGTGACCGCGGAACCGCACCTCTTCGAGCTGCTCGACGCCGAGCCCGCGGCCCCCGAGCGCGAGGGCGCCCGACCGCGCCTTCTGAGCGCCGCGCCCGAGGTGCGATTTGAGGGCGTGAGCTTCTCCTATCGGCCCGAGCGCCTGGCCCTCGAGGACCTCACCTTCACCCTCGGCGCCGGCGAGCGCATCGCGCTGGTCGGGCCCTCGGGATCCGGCAAGTCGACGGTGGTGAACCTTCTGCTTCGGTTCTTCGATCCGCAGGCGGGCCGCATCACCCTGAGCGGCGTCGATCTCCGCGACCTCCGCCTCGAAGATCTGCGGCGGGCCACGGCGTGGGTCTCCCAGGACACTTTTCTCTTTCCGGGATCCCTCTTCACCAACCTCACCCTCGGCCGTCCCGACGCCGATCGCCAGCGGGTCGAGGACGCGGTCAAGGCGGCCTCCCTCGAGGAATTCATGGCCCGCCAGCCCCGCGGGCTCGACACCGAGATCGGCGAACGCGGCTCGACGCTGTCGGGCGGCGAGCGCCAGCGGCTGGCGATCGCCCGGGCCTTGATCAAAGACGCGCCGCTCCTCCTTCTCGACGAGGCGACCTCGGCGGTGGACGGCGCGGGCGAGGCGGAGATTCACGGCGCCCTCGATCGCCTGTGCGCCGGCCGCACCACGCTGACGATCGCCCATCGGCTCTCGGCGGTAGAGGGCGCCCACAGGGTTCTGGTGCTCGAGAACGGTCGGCTGGCGGAGTCGGGAACCCACCGCGATCTGCTGGCCCAGGGCCAGGTCTACGCCCGGCTGCTGGCGGCTCAGGACGCGATGCTCGAGGAGGTCTCGCCGTGACCGAGCGAGACGACCGGCGGCCGGCTGAATCCGCCGGCGAGGCCGCCATGGGGCGTCCTTATCCTCTGCCGCCGGGACAGGCCAAGCCCCTTCGCCGCCTTATCGCAATCCTTCAGCCTCATCGTCTCCCCCTCGCCCTGGCCGTGCTGCTCGGCCTGCTGCACCAGGGGCTGGGCCTCCTCGGCGCCGGGCTCGGCGCGCATCTCGTGGGCCTGGCGGCCATAGGCACCGAGCGAGCGGCGGTCCACGCCGGTTTCCTCGCCCTCGGCGGAGTGGTGCTGGTGGCGGCGATCGCCGCGTGGATCAAGATGTGGCAGGAGTATGAGCTCGCCCACCGCATCCTGGCGGAGCTGCGCGTTTGGCTTTACCGGGCCCTCGAGCGGCTGGCCCCGGCGTCCCTCGGCGGGCGGCGCAGCGGCGAGCTGGCCTCCACCGCGATGGCCGATGTCGCCCGGGTCGACTGGTTCTTCTCCCGCCTGCTGACCTCCACCCTGACGACCGTACTGATCTGCGGCGCGACCCTCGGGGCCCTCGCCTGGATCCATCCCCATCTGGCCCTCGGCCTCCTGCCCTTTGCCGTGCTGGTGCCCGCGGTGCCCGCGTGGTTCCGCGGGCGCGCGGCGCGCCAGGGCCAGGCGCTGCGCGAGAGGCACGCTGAGATTCACGCCGAGACCCTCGACGCGGTGCAGGGCATGCGCGAGATCCTGGCGTTCGGCCAGGGCGAGGCGTGGATCGACCGCCTCGATCGCCACGGCGCGGCCATCCAGCGCGCCCAAATCGCCTACGGCGTGCGCGAGGGCGTGGAGTCGGCGCTCACCGCGGCCCTCACCACCGCCGGCTCCCTCACCGTGCTGGCGCTGGCCGCCCGGCGGGTCGACGCCGGCGATCTGGCCCCGGAGCGGCTGCCCCTGGCGGTGATGCTGGCGGCGGCTTTCTTCACCCCGATCCTCATCACCTCGGGGGCCGCGGCCCGCCTCGGCCTGGTGGCGACCTCGGCGCGCCGGGTCTTCGAGCTGCTCGAGCAGCGCCCGCGGGTCGCCAACACCGCCGACGGCGCGGCCCCGCCGCCTCGCCCGGCCGCGGGGCCGACCCTCGCCTTCGAGAACGTGCGCTTCCGCTACGGCCCCGAGCAGCCGGAGATCCTGCGCGGCGTGTCGTTCGAGATCCAGCCCGGCGAAACGGTGGCCCTCGTGGGCGCCTCGGGGGCCGGCAAGTCGACCTGCCTCCACCTCCTGCTGCGCTTCTGGGACGCGAGCTCTGGGAGCGTGCGGGTGGGCGGGCAGGACGTGCGCGAGGTGCCCCTCGCCTGGCTGCGCCGGCAGCTCGCCTGGGTGCCCCAGGACTCATACCTTTTCAACATACCCCTGGCCGACAACGTGCGCCTCTCAAACCCCGAAACCAGCGACGAGGCGGTGGAGGCCGCGGCGCGCACCGCCCAGGCCCACGCCTTCATCAGCGAGCAGCCCGGGGGCTACGCCGCGCGCGCCGGCGAAGGTGGCGGGCGTCTCTCGGGGGGCCAGAGGCAGCGCATCGCCCTCGCCCGTGCCCTC
>JBCCLG010000638.1:0-3833 GCA_039027015.1 Acidobacteriota bacterium
CGGCTCCCCGCTGCCTCGCCGATCGACCCACGCCTCGCGGGCGGCCCACGGAGTCTCGGGCCGGCCGCCCGCGGCGTAGGTCGCCAGGCGTTCGGCGGCCAGCTCCTTCGCGACCTCATACCCGCGAGCCCGCGCCGCCAGAAGATCCACGGCCTGCTGCTGGGCCTTCTCCGCTTCCTGGCGGCGTCCTAAAGACGCCAGGATCATGGCTCTGCTCTCGAGCCCCGAAACGGTTCGCGACGAGGCGTCCGCCTCGAGCTCGGCCCTCGCCTTCTCGGCGCCGCTCGAAGAGAGCAGAACGCCCGCGCGCCACCGAGCGTGCCTCAGCAGAAGACTGGCCGGCAAAGCCTCGACGGCGCGCTCGAGCTCGAGAAGCGACTCCCGCCTGCGGCCCAGATCCCAAAGGACCGAGGCGAGGCCGAGACGCGCGCGCTCGAGGCCCGGATCCAGGCGCTCGGCCTCTCGGTAGCTGCTCAAAGCGGGCTCGCCGTCGCCGCGAAGGCGCCGGAAATCTCCCAGGGCCACGTGGGCGACCGCCAGCTCCGGGTCGGCCTCGAGGGCCGCGGCCAGCTGGCCCTCGATGTCGCGCCTCCAGGCGCGCCGGGCCGGTGCAGCCTGCGGCGCGACGCGGCCGAGGAGCAGACGCGCCCGCAGCACCCGGCTGAGGCCGTGCGCGGGAAAGCGCTCGAGATTCTCCTCGAGCCACCGCTCCGCGGCCTCCGTTTCGCCCAGGGAGGCGGCTACCGCGGCCAGGTTATAGCGCAGCTCGGGGCGGTCGGGGTCTCTCTCGAGGGCTTTGGCCAGCCATCGCCGCGCGGCGGCCATATTCCCCTGGCTCAAGGCGTTGCCGGCGCGGCGCGAATACACCTGGGCGCTGTCCTTGAGGTCGTTGACCTCCTGCATGCGCGGATCGGCGATCCTGAAGGGGATGCGGCCGTCTTGGGTGGTCGGCATAAGGGGCGCGAGGCTCGAGACCGCCTCGAAATCGCCCAGCTGCCGATAGGCGGTCATGCGCAGCTCCAGCCACTCGGTGGGCGGCGGCTCAGGCGGCGGGGCCCCAGCAGGCTCGAGGAGTTCGAGAGCCTCGCGGGGCGAGCCTTCGGCCAGCTCGACCCGAGCCAATCCGAGGCGCGCCCCGAAGTGCTGCGGGCGAGCCTCGAGCAGGCTGGCGAACCCCGAGCGCGCGGCCGGGAGATCCCGGATGTCGATGGCGTTGAGCGCCAGCCAGTAGCGCGCCGAGGCATCCTCGGGCTCACGCCCCAGAACCCGCTTCAGGAGGGCGCTCGATCCCTCGAAGTCCCCTTCCGTGCGAAGAATATGAGCCAGCAGGTATTGCCAGCGGGGGTCTTCGGGCTCGAGGCGCAGGGCGTTGCGGTAGCACAGGCGTGCCAAATCGAACCGGAGGTACGCGTGATAGACGGTGCCGAGACGCCCCCAGGCCCAGGCGCGCCCGGAGGCGTCGGCCCGAGGGTCCTTTTCGAGGCGCTCCACGGCGGCGCGGCGCTCGAGAACCTGGCGCGCCGCGGCGGGGTCCCAGGCCTCGAGCTGCACCGGCTCCGGCAGGGTCTCGAGCGGCTTCTCCGCGCCCGAAGCCTCGGCGCCCGAAGCCTCCGCGCCAGAGGCCTCCGCGACGCGGGCGGCTGCGGGATCGTTTGAGGGGGCTCGGTCCCCGCAGCCCAGCGCCAGGAGCGCCGCCGTCACCAGCGCAGCGAAGCGGCACCGGAGCACACGAGGACGGCCTTCGCTCGTCACGGCCTCAGAGTCTCCCCGCCGCCCTCGCGGAGCCCGTGGTAGCGCCCCGCCGCAAGGGCGCGCCACACCTCGCGCTCGCCGCCGGGCCAGCGAATCTCGACGTCGACCGCCGGCGGCGAGTCCTGGCGAGGGCCAAGACCCAGGATCACCCGCGGATCGTGGGCCGAAAGAAAGCTGCCGCCGCTGCGCACCCGGCGCACCTGCCGGGGAAGTCGATCGCCCAGCAGCTCGACGCGCGCTCCGAGGGCGTCGCGCCCCTGGCGACTGACCAGCCGCAGGCCGATCCAGCCCGCGCCCTGCCACCGCCGATTCTCCAAAATCTGCGGCCTGGCGTTGCAGTTTGAAATCACCAGATCCGAGTCGCCGTCGTTGTCGAGATCGCCCACCGCGGCGCCGCGGCCCACCAGGGCCTCGCGGAATACCTCGAGGTCGAGGCGCTCTTCAAAGCCCCCGGCGGCGCCGTTCATGAAGAGCTGGTCTCGCTGACGGAGGGGCAGCAGCTCCCCCGCCAGGCGCTGCTCGGAGATCGTGCGAACGGCGCCGTTGACGGTCACCAAATCGAGCCTGCCGTCGTTGTCGAGGTCGAAATCAACCGCGCCAAAACCCGTGGCTCCGATGCTCGCGTTGCCTAGCCCGGAAGCCCTGGAACCGTCCGTGAAAAGCCCCGATCCGCCGTTGATGTAAAGAGTGTTGACCTCGCGCAGCAGATGGGTGAGGAAGAAATCCTCGTCGCCGTCCGCGTCGAGATCGGCGGCCACCACGCCCATGCTGGCCTGAACACGCCCCAGCTCGTCGAGGGCCACGCCGCGCAGGAGCCCCTCCTCGATGAAGCTCCACTCCTCTCCTCCGCCGTGACGCCACAGGTGATTGGCCGCCTGGTCGTTGGCGATGTAGAGGTCGGGCCAGCCGTCGTCTTCGATATCGGTGATCGCGATGCCGAGACCCGGCCCCGGCAGGGCGAGCAGGCCAGCTCGCCCCGAGACGTCCTCAAAGCCGAGGAAGCCTTCGCCTTCGGCGCCCGTTCCCAGGTTGCGCAGCAGTCGATCGGTCACGGGTCTGTAGGTCGCGGGGCCGCAATATTCCGGCAGCCCCGAGTCGGTCACGCATCGCTCGCGGGCCTCCAGGCGGAGGTCGACGTAGTTCACGACGTAGAGATCGAGCCAGCCGTCGAGGTCGAAATCCACGAAGGCCGCGCTGGTCGACCAGCGCCCGTCCCCGGCTCCGAACCGCTCCGTCACGTCCTCGAAGCGGGGCGCGCCCTCGCCGCCTTGGGGCCCCGAATTGCGCCACAGCTGGTTGGCGCCAAAGCGCGTCACGTAGAGGTCGACGCGCCCGTCGTTGTCGAAATCGCCGGTGGCCACGCCCATACCGTAGCCGAAGCTCACGAGTCCCGCCGCCTCGGTCGCGTCGCGAAAACTCGGCGAGCCCGCAAGATCGTTGAGGTAGAGGCGGTCTCCCTGAGGGCCCGGCGCCTCTTCGAGGGGCAGGAGGCGAGGATCGACGGCCTGGCCCTGAACGAAGAAGAGGTCCAGGTCGCCGTCGCCGTCAAAGTCCGCCAGCGCGGCTCCCGGCCCCAGCATCTCGTGGAAGTGATAGTCGCCGGCCATGCCGTTCCAGTGACGAAAGTCGACGCCCCACGCCCGCGTGACGTCGGCCAGGGGGGCGGCGGCGCTTTGGGCTCCTGGCCCCGAAGGCCGATCCGGCGCCCCATCTGCGCCGTCCCGCGGAGCCGCGGGGCCGCACGCGGCGTGGACGAGGAGGGCGCATGAGGCCGCGGCGAGTCGGGCGAAACTCAGGGACGAGGAACTCAGGGGCGAGGAACTCAGAGGCAAGGAGGAGTGGCCGGGCAAGGTCGTCAGCGGCTAGGTGAGGAAACTCGTGAGAGGGCCGAGGCTGCCAGGACAACCCGACAAGCCCGGCGCGCCGTGCTCCGGTTGACCGCCCGGCTCCGAGAATCTAACCTAAGACGAACAGCTTTACCTACAGCCGCGCCTTCGGCCTCGCCGCCACGCTTCGAAGCGGCACTCGCTGGCTCCGGACCCCCCCACCTCGATCGCCAAGGTTGCCCCGTGAAAAATTAC
>JBCCLG010000639.1:0-3817 GCA_039027015.1 Acidobacteriota bacterium
GTGCATAGCTTGATTCCTGGTTGTTTGACTCCAAGGTTCGGCTTCAAAGTTTCGGCTTCAAAGTTCCGGCCTCAAAGTTCCGGCCTCAAAGTTCCGGCCTCAAAGTTCCGGCCTCAAAGTTCCGGCTTTAAAGCTCGGTTCCATGACGGATCGCCTTCTTGGCGACCATCTAACGCCTCATTACCGCCTATACTACCGCCTCAATACCGCCCCGTCAAGAATCCTTCTCCGCACGCGCAACGGCGCGCCCGCCGCCGCGCTGGGCGGAGGACGCGCTCCGATCGGGCGCGGCGGCTCCGGTCCCCGAGCCCGCAGCCTTCAAAGCGAGCTTGAGGTCCCTCTACTGCAGCAGGATCTCGAGACGATCGCCGCGGGGCCTGACCTCCGCGACGCGCGCCTGCTCGGAGCCCAGGTCGAAGACGAAGCGCAGCTCCTGGCCCTCGTGATAGCCCACGCGAATCCGCGAAAGCTCAGGGGTTCCTATCTGGATCGAAGACTGCCGATAGTTATCGAGGCCCTGCACCACCAGCATTTCGCGGTCCGGCGCCCAGGCCAAGGCATCATGGCGATAGCGGTTCTGGCCAAGAGGCGCGTCGAAGACGAGGGTCACGCGGGTGCCCGTCGACTGGCTCTGATACTTCACCTCGAGCACCCTGGCCGCTGATCCGGCTCCAGGCTCCGGCCGCAGGGATCCGCTGCTGCTCGCGGTCCTCGAGGGCGCGGGCTGGCGCCGGGTCTCGGCGCCCACGGACTCCGCCAAAGTGGTCTGCGGCGAAGAGTCCGCCGCTCTAGCCCTCCGCTCCGCCGGAGACGCAGCGTCTCCGCCTGCGCCGCTCTGGGAGGCCTCGCCGCTCGCGCCCGCCGCGCCTGGAGAGTCCGCGGTCTGGGCCGCTGTGCCCGAATCGGCGGAGCCGCTCTCCGCCGCGCCTTCAGCAACGGCGGGCGCCGCCGCCTCGGCCGGCGTCGTAGGCGCATCTTCGAGACCCTCCTGCCCGACCGGCTCAGAGAGCTCGGTCTGGCTTTGGGCGATCACGGGCGGCGGAGGCGCCGCCTCGACGACCGGCGGCGCCTCGTCGCCTCCCAGGCCGAAGAGCCCGGCCAGCGTGCCTCGGGCCATATACGCGCCCAGCACCAGCAGGGCGACCAGCGCGAGGGCGACCGGGTGGAGCCAGCGCCGGCGCGGAGTCGGCCCGCTGGTCAGCCAATCGTCGTCGTGATCCTGCGGCTCCTGAGCGGCTTCCTCCAGGGGCTGGGCCCAGTCCTCGGCCGCGGGAATGCCGGCAGGAATCTCTCCCGCGGGGGCGGGCTGGGCGTCCTCTGCAGCGAGTGCGGGATCGTTGGAGGGTGCGAAGAGCGCCGAAGCGGGTTCGGGCGGCGCCGCGGCGGGATCGGCAAATCCACCGAGGGCCGGAGCCACCTCCTCGGCCGGCGGAGAGTCCGCCGGAAGGGCCGCGGACTCGACGGTGGGCGCCTCGCCGTAGGGATCGACAGGCGGCTGCGCCGAGTACGACTCGAGCTCGTCAAAGCCCGGGCTGGCAAAAGACTGCGCAGCCGGCTCTTCGGCTCCGGGCAGGGAGGCCTCCGGCTGATCGAGGCCCACGAAGGAATCGAGCGGCGGCGCTGCAGGTTCGAGGGCCGGCTCCGCGAAATCCGGGAGTCCGCTTTCGTCCGCCTGGGGAGGGAGAGTCTGAGCCGGCACGGCGTCGAACTCCGCGGTGGGCGCCGCTGGATCGAGCTCCGGAAGCTCGGGGGCGCTCGCAGCCTGCGGATCTGCGGCCTGCAGATCCGCGGCGGCTGAGTCGAAGGGCGGCTGGATGGCCGTGTCCGGCTCCCCGAGACCCGCAAAACTGATTTCCGAGGAGGGATCGGGGCCGGCGTGCCCCACCACTTCATCGGCGAAGCTGGGCTGGGAATCCTGGGAGGGATCGTAGGCCGGCAGCACCGCGGGGCGATCGAGCAGCCCGGTCTTCTGGGGCGGCGGGACGGCGGAAGGAGGCTCTGGGGCTTCGGGCGGCACCGCGGCGGTGATCCAGCTATCGCCGGCCCCCGGTGCAGGCTCCGGCGCTTCGGGACTGCCAAAGTCCGGTGGGGCTTCGTCTCTGCCGAGAGCTTCGGCCATCGGAGGGGCTTCGGCCATCGGCGGGGCTTCGGCCATCGGCGGGGCTTCGGCCATCGGCGGGGCTTCGGCCACCGGCGGGGCTTCGGCCACCGGCGGGGCCTCAGCTTCCGGTGCCGCCACCTCGACCTCCGGCACAAATTCGAAATCTGCCGGCTCGAGCACAGGCTCGGCCTGGTCGGCGCTGACCGCGAGGTCGGGCTGAAGCTCGAAGGCCGGTTCGCTCGAGGCCACTTCTTCCGCGGCCCCGCCCGGGGCAGCAGCGCCCAGCGAGAACTCCGGCGTCTCCTGAACGGACTCGCTGTAGTCGGGCTCGAAAGTCATCGCCTCGTCCTCGGGCGGATCGAAGGCGAGATCGTATTGCTGGGTGCCCGGGGGCTCCTCTTCCGCCGGCGCGGCATCCTGGGACAGAGCGGTGCCGATGAAGGTCGGCTCCTCTTCATCGAGGGCGATCGTGGCGGTGCGATCTTCGCCCTCGACGTCCAGGGCAACGGGCGCCGTGATGTCCTCGGAATAGTCCGGAGGCGCGACGCTCGAAGGGGCGGGAGGCACGGGGGGTGCAGGAGGCGCCGACGGCGCGGGAGGTGCCGGAGGCGCCTCGGGGACTGCGGGAGCGACAACCTCGGGTTCCGGAGGGCTTTCAAACTCGAGAGCGGCCTGGGGCGGGGCCGGCGGCGGTTCCGGAGGAGCGGGTGGACCTTCAGTAGCCGAGGCCTCAGCTGCCGCCGCCGCGGCATCCTCGGCCTGTTCGGCCTCGGCGACGGCGGCGGCGCCTCGCGGGTCGAGACTCGGGTCTGGGCGGATTCGGCGAACCGCCTTCTCTACCTCCGGGTCGGAATCTTCGTCGAGCAGGTCGGTGGGAATCGCCGGCAGCCTCTCGCCCCAGGGCGCATCGAAACCGCGGCGCGGGGGGAGCGGCGAGGTGGCCGTCTCGGCCGCCGGAACCGCGGCGAGAGCCGAAGTGCCGATCATGGTGGGATCTTCCGAGAGATCCGGCAGCGGGCCGGAAGGGCTCGGCGCGGCGGGAGAGCTTTCCGCGTCGTCGGGAATGGTCTCGACCTCGAAGGGCGCTCCCCCGCTCTTCACCTGCTCCTCCAGGAGCTTCAGCACCAGCTGTCTGCCGCTCTCGTCGATCGCCGAGAAGCGCACGCCCATGCCCGCGGGCTTATCTCGACCCCCGTCACGCAGGCGAGCCCACAGCACTTCGCCCTGGCCGTGGAGAAGCCGGAAACCGTCGACCAGCTTGAATTCGAAGTGGATCTCGGATCCGACGGGCCGAGCCTTGTGGGTCTTGATGAAAACCCCACTCAGCGAAATGAAGGAGCTGTACTCCTCGACGAAAGATGCGAATCTCTCGAAGCGGAGGGTGACCCGTGAATCCGCGAGCGCGGAGGCGTTCTGTTCGGGGGAGTCGCTGCTCATGATGTCCTGGAAGCGGCCTCTGGCCGCGACGTGATTCGCGCTCTGGAGAGATCCCGGCGCTGCGCGGTAATGCCTTATCCTAGCGCAAGATACGTCTGTCCATCGATTTCGTCTCCGAGCCCGCCGAGGGGCGAGAGCGTGCGCGGCTTCCTCAGCGGTTGAGTGGTGCCCGACCGTGGGCTACGATGCTGGGGTGATCGAAGGAGGAAGATCTCGCCGCGTTTTGGATCAGCTCGTCGGTATGCCGGAGGCCGACGCGGTGCGCGCGTTCTTCGACGA
>JBCCLG010000640.1:0-3817 GCA_039027015.1 Acidobacteriota bacterium
CAGGATCTCTCCCGTCTCGGGGTCGGTGAAGATCCAGAGTCCCGCCGCGCCGGCCTCGGTCGCCGTGGTCTCGCCTTCAGAGGTCGCGTCCTCCGAGGGAGGCGGGCTCTGCTCGTGCGCGGCTAGAGGGCCGGCGAGGAGGGCGAGGCAGGCTAGGGTGACGAAGACCGTGGGAAGCCTGCGGAAGAGAAAGGAATCCTGCGGGGTTCGCTGTTTTGAGATCATGCGCTTCTCCGTAAAAACCATAGGATTTCAAGAGCCTACACCCGGCGCGCCGGGTCGCGCAGGGCGTTAGAGCCCTCGAGGCCCACGGCTCGCGTCAGCCCCGGGGGGCCCATCTTCCGGGAGACCGAGGGTTTGCGGGCTCGGCGCCGGAACCGGATACAGTAGCGGCCCTCCGGCCCGCGCGCCCCGTGCGGGCCCGAGGGCGTCCGGCCCGAGAACGTGCAGCATGAGCAGCGAGACCTATCCGAGCCTCCGAATCGCCCTGCCGGCATGGGTTGATGAGGTCGTGGGCGGCCGCCGGTTCTTCGAGACCGTGGAGGAGCGCATGGCGCTGGCGATCTCCCTCTCGCGGCGCAGCATCATGGAAGGGGGCGGCCCCTTTGCCGCCTGCGTCTTCGAGCTGGAGAGCGGCGAGCTGATCGCCCCCGGCGTCAACCAGGTGGTGGCCGCGCGCTGTTCCGCGGCCCACGCCGAGATCGTCGCCCTGTCGATCGCCCAGCAGGTCGTCGGCAGCTTCGATCTGGCGGCCGGCGCGGCGGCGCGCCAGCTGGTGACCACCACCGAGCCGTGCGCCCAATGCCTGGGGGCGATCCCGTGGTCGGGGGTGCGCAGCGTGGTCTGCGGCGCCCGCGGGGAAGACGCCGAAGCGATCGGCTTCGACGAGGGTCTGAAGCCCGAGCCGTGGAGCGAGGCCCTCGAAAGTCGGGGAATCGAGGTGCGGGTCGACGTCGAGCGCCGCGCCGCCCGCCAGGTGCTCATCGACTACGCGGCCGGCGGCGGCGCGATCTATAACGCGGGCGCCTGATGCCGCCGCCTCCGACACCTCATCCTCAGACAGCCCGGAGAATCGCCTATGACCCGCTCTTCTGCCTCTGCCTTCCACGCTTCGATTCTCTCTGCCGCGCTGCTGTCCTGGATGGCGGCGGCGGCCGCCGTTCTCCTGGCGTCCTGCTCGGCTCAGCCGCCCGCTGAAGATCCGGCCGCCGCCGCCCCGAGCATGGACGCCATCGCCGAGTCCTACGTTCGCCTGGTGCTCGATCTGGGCCTGCACGACGGCGACTACGTGGACGCCTATTACGGACCGCAGGAGTGGCGCCCGGCGCCCGAGAGCGCGCCGCGGCCGGTGGCGGAGATTCGCGGCGATGCCGAGGCGCTGATCGCCGCCCTCGAGGATCTCCGAGCGGCCTCCGGGGTGGAGGACGAGCCCTCCGAGATCGAGTCCCTGCGATGGACTTATCTGACCCGCCAGCTTCAGTCCCTCACCGTGCGCGCCCGCATGCTCGAGGGCGAGGCGCTCGACTTCGACGAGGAGTCGAGGGGCCTCTATGACGCCGTGGCGCCGCGCCGCGAGCGCGAGTATTTCGCCGCCGCCCTCGAGCGGATGGACCGGCGCCTCGAGGCCGAGGGCCTGAGCGAGGGTTCGGTGATCGAGCGCCTCGAGGCCTTCCGCGAGCGTTTCGTCATCCCCGCGGACAAGGTCGATTCGGTCTTCCGCACCGCCATCGAGGCGTGCCGCGAGCGCACCCTCGAGCGCCTCGAGCTGCCGGCGGAGGAGAGCTTCGAGGTCGAATACGTGAGCGGCAAATCGTGGAGCGCCTACAACTGGTACCAGGGCGGCTACCGCAGCCTGATCCAGGTCAACCTCGATCTTCCGATCCGCATCGAGCGCGCCGTCGACCTGGCCTGTCACGAAGGCTATCCGGGGCATCACGTGTACAACGCCCTGCTCGAGAAGCATCTGGTGCGAGACCGCGGCTGGGTCGAAGGTTCGGTTTACGCCCTTTTCAGCCCGCAGTCTCTGATCGCCGAAGGTTCGGCGAATTACGGCATCGATATGGTCTTCTCCGAGGAGGAGAGGCGGGCCTACGAGCGCAAGGTGCTCTTTCCCCTCGCCGGCCTCGACGCCTCGAAGGCGGACGCCTACCACGAGATTCTCGAGCTGCAGCGCCAGCTCGACTACGCCGGCAACGAGGCCGCCCGCGGCTATCTCGACGGCGAGCTGAGCGCCGAGGAGGCCACGGAATATCTCGTCGCCTACGCAGGCATGGGGCAGGCCCGGGCGGAGCAGCGCCTGCGCTTTATCGATCAATACCGAAGCTACGTGATCAACTACAACCTGGGCCGCGACCTGGTGGGCGCCTACGTCGACCGCCTCGGCGGCGACGATCCCGACGCCCGCTGGCGGGTTTTCGGTCAGCTGCTTTCCTCGCCCAGGCTGCCGTCGAGCCTGGTGGAGGAGCCGACCGCTCCCTGAGCGCCGCCCGGACCGCCGCGGGCCAGGGCGCGGCGCAGGGCTCGCGCCTCGGCCAGCAGTTCGGCAGCTCCCGAAAGAGGGGAGTCGGCCGCCTCGGGGCCGTCCTCCTGAGTCGCCGTCGCGGCCTCCGGCGCGGCTTCGTCGCCGTAGGCGGTCGCCAGATCGCCGCTGCGGCCGCGCCGCTGGTAGTCGAGAATCAGATCGCGCAGCTGCTCGGCGTTATCCACCCCGCGGAAGACCCCGACGTGAAGATTGTCGCTCTTGGAGCCGGCGCCGGAGCCTGACTCCTCGGAGCCGCCTCCGGCGCTTTGAACGCGCAGATCGGCGATGCCGAAGAGCCTCTGGACGGGTCCCTGGCGGACCGAGATGTTCTGCACGTTGCTGAACGTCATGGTGCGCTCGCGGATGGTCCACAGGCCCTCTCGAATGCGCAGGCTGCGGTCGGTCACCATGTACCAGCGGTTGCGGAAGTCGAGGGTGAGAAGGGCCCAGGTGAAGGCCGCGTTGAGCACGAAAAGCACCAGGAAGAGGATCTCGAGGGCGGTGGGCATCCACATCCAGCGGCTGATCTCGCTCGGAAGATAGCTCTCGGCGAAGGCGAATCGGCGCAGCAGAACGAGGCCGATCACGATGCCGATCACGCCGGTGGCCTGGGTCCAGCCCCATGCCAGCAGGCGGTAGCGGTAGAAGCCCCTGGAGGCCCTGAAGGTCTCAACCGAGCGAGGATCGCCGCGCGGCGGCTCCGGCGCCTCGGGGATCCTCATGAAGCGGTGAAGGGAGCGCTGCAGGGCGTCAAGCACGGGGCTTACTCGGGATGTCGCCGGCCTCGAGGTCGCGGCGCAGCCCCCGGAGCTCCGCGGCCACCTCGCGCAGGGCGAGGGTTAGCTCCTCACCGCCCGGCGCCGCAGGAGCCCGGGGCGAAGCGCCGCCGCTCCGCCCGCCGCCGGCCTCGCCGCGGGCGTAGAGCATGCGGTCGTAGAGGTGATCGCGCAGGATGGCGTAGTCGCGAATGCCCTCGATGGTCATCTCGGCGTCGGAGCTGCCGCTCGCCGTCTGCACCTGGATGCGCGCCAGGCCGAGCCGGCGCTCCAGGAGATTGCTGACCAGGTGGATGTCCTGGATCTGGTGGTAGGAAAGGTGGACCTCGCGCCGGAAGAGCCGGCCCCAGCTCATCGACACGCCCTCCTCGTCGAAGCTGTAGCGCAGCGTCGCGTAGCGGATGGCCATGGGGATGAGAATGAAAAAGAAGAAGGGCCCGAGAAAAAGCGAGACCAGAACGTAATACGTCAGCAGCTGCTTCGAGGGGCGGGTCTGCTCGAGCACCTCGGCGCGCGCCGG
>JBCCLG010000641.1:0-3817 GCA_039027015.1 Acidobacteriota bacterium
CCAGTCGCCCTTTTTGCGGCCGGTGCGGTAGGGCGAGTCGAGGCGCTTCACCATGAAGCCCTCCACCTGCCGCTCGCGGCTCTCCTCGCGCAGGGTGGAGAGCTCGCCCCAGCTCGGCGCTTCGACCACCGGCGAGAGGGGAAAGAGCCCGCGCGCCAGCTCCTCCAGGCGGGCCCGTCGCTCGCGCAGGGGCCGCGGACGCCAGTCATGGCCGGCGTCCTCCAAGAGGTCGTAGGCCATGAAGGTCACCGGCGCGTCGGCGAGGATTTTTTTCCCAGCCTTCTTGCGCCCGATGCGCTTTTGCAGCACCGAAAACGGCAGGACCTCGCCGTCGCCCGCCCCGGTACCGGCCTCGGAAGCTCGCCTGAAAGCCAGGATCTCGCCGTCGAGAACCGTGCCCTCGGGCAGACCCTCGGCGCCGGCGGAGATCTCCGGATAGCGCTCGGTGACCAGCTCTTCGCCGCGCGACCACAGGAAGGTGGAGCCGCCGCGGCGCACCAGCTGGCCGCGGATGCCGTCCCACTTCCACTCGATCTGCCAGTCTTCGCGGGCGCCCAGCAGCTCGGCCGGATCGACCTCCTGATCGGAGGTCGGCTGCAGCGGCGAGGCGAGGTAGAAGGGGTAGGGCCGCGAGGAGTCGGCGTCGGAAACCGCCGGGTCGATCAGGGCGGTGAAGAATTCGGCGGAGGGCTGCCAGTGGCCCATCAGGCGGTGGTGGAGCGCCGAGGTCTCGACTCCCGACGCCTTGGCCAGGGCGCGCACCGTGAGGGTTTGGGAGACCCCGACGCGCAGGCCGCCGGTCAGGATCTTGGCCAGAATGAAGAGCTGATGGCGCGGCAGGGCGGCGAACCAGGACAGGATCTCGCGTCGCTGCTCCTCCTCGTCGAGCCGGCGCAGGGGCTGGATCCGAGTCTCGATCCAGGCGTGGAGGGGCAGCTCAGAAAGCTCGCCCCCCGGGGCCGCCGCGGGCTCGTCGAGCAGCAGGGTCAGGGTCTCGGCCAGGTCGCCCACCGCGGCGTAGCAGTCGGCGAAGAGCCACTCGGGCAGGCCCGCGGCCTCGAGGGCCAGGGGGCGCAGGAAGCTGGGCGGTACCAGGCGCTTGAAGCGCCGCCCGGAGAGAAAGAAGACCGCCCAGGCGGCGTCCGCGGGCGAGGCGGCGCGGAAGTAGCTCGCCATGGCGTCGACCTTGGCGAGGGTTTTGGTGGTGCCGTCGAGGCTCTCGTAGAGCCGGGCGAAGGATTCCATCTCGCGTGCCTCTCCGTCCTCCCGCCTACTCCGACTCACCCTCGTAGCGCGCCGCCAGGGGCTCGGCGTCGAGCCCGCGGGCTTCGCGCAGAAAGCGCGCCAGAACGTCGGTGTAGCCGTGGGTGGTGAGCACCCGGCGGGCGCCGGTTTCCTCGAGGGTGCGCAGCAGGTTGGGCCAGTCGGCGTGGTCGGAGATCACGAAGCCGCGGTCCACCGAGCGCTGGCGGCGGGTGCCGCGCAGCCGCATCCACCCGGAGACAAAGCCGGTGGAGGCACGGCCGAAGCGGCGCATCCAGGTGGAGCCGCGGGCCGAGGGCGGCGCCATCACCAGCTCGCCGCGGAACGAGGTGCCGCGGGGCGTTTCCATCACCGGCACGGTCTCGAGCATCTCGATGCCCTGCTGGCGGTAGACCTCGGTGAGCGAGATCATGGCGCCGTGCACGTAAACCGGCCGGTCGGTAAGCCGGCGGAGCTCGGCGAGAACGCGCTGGGATTTGCCCAGGGCGTAGCAGAAGAGAACCGCCGCGCGCTCCTGGGCGCGGCATTCGTTCCACCAGTCGAGAATGCGGCGCGCCTCGGCCCGCGGATCGGGCCAGCGGTAGACCGGCAGGGCGAAGGTCGCCTCGGTGATGAAGCCGTCGCACGGCACCACCTCGAACGGCCGGCAGGTCGGGTCGGCGGCGCGCTTATAGTCGCCCGAGACCACCCACACCGCGCCGCCGGACTCGATGCGCACCTGCGCCGAGCCGAGCACGTGCCCCGCCGGATGAAAGGAGACCCAGGCGTCGCCGATGCGGCGCTTCTCGCCGAACGGCAGGCTCTCGATCACGGCGCCTTCGTGCACCCGGCGCGCCAGCAGCTCGGCGTTGGCCTCGGCGGTGAGGTAGCGGCCGCTGCCGGGGCGCGCGTGGTCGGCGTGGGCGTGGGTGATGAGCGCCAGGTCGACCGGCTTCCACGGATCGACGTAGAGCGGGCCTGACGGGCAGAAAAGCCCGCGGTCGTCGGCGTAGACCAGATCGCCCTCGGCCGAGCGGGGGGAGGTTGTGGAAGGCGACGGCATCGCCCAATCCTTCGCGGCGCGCCTCGATCCCGGATGCGGGCCTTAAATCAGCGGCGGAATGCGGCGGATCAGGTAGCGCGCCTTGCCGAGGTCGGACTCTTCGCCGATGCCGACCGCCAGCACCCAGCCTCCGTCCTGGGGCAGCAGCAGCAGGATGCCGTCCTCGGTTTCCACGGTCAGCAGCTCGGCGGCGCCGTAGCCCAGCGCCGCCACCGACATGGCGGCGCCCTGGACGGCGGCGAGCAGCGAGCTGGTGGCGTTGGCCGCCGGCTTGGCGGCGCCAAAGCCGCGCACCGTGCCGCTGGCGTGCACCAGACACGCGAAGCGCACGGTCTCGAGACCGGCGAAAGGCTCCAGCTCGCCCTCCAGCCGGCCGAAGGCTTCCGGATCCGGCTTGGGCGCGGTCTCCTCGCCCCGCAGATCGGGCAGCGGCGCGTCGGGGTCGGCGGTCAGCAGCTCGTGACCCGCCGTCGGCTCGTCGGACAGGACCTTTTCGACCATCGACACCAAATCTTCGGTGGCGAAGGGCTTTTTCAGCACGCCCACCGCCCCGATGCGCAGCGCCTCGGAGCGCACCTCGTCGTCGAGGATTCCCGAGATGACGATCACCGGCACCTTCGCCAGGCGCTCGTGGTTGCGCATGAAGGCGCAGATCTTCAGGCCGTCGATGTCGGGCAACACCAGGTCGAGCAGCACCAGGTCCGGGTCGCGGGTCTCCAGGTCGCGCAGGGCGGCTTTGCCCGAGCGTTCGGAGACGACCTCGAATCCGCGGGCGCGCAGCATGCGCTCGATCGCGAAGCAGACGCTCACACTATCGTCGACAACGTAGACCTGTGGGGCCATCGAGGGGATTCCTGCGGAAGCTTTCGAAGCGGACGAAGTGGGAGCCGGGCTTAGCGAGGGCCGGTGGGCGGATCGGCCGTGTCGCGGTGGTCGAGGTCGACGGCGGCGGCGAGCAGCAGCTCCTGGGCCGTGCGGTCGAGGGTCCGCGGCCCCGAGGCGATCTGGCCGAGCGACATCGGCTCAAAGCGGAAGGACAGGTCGGCGGCCCGCTCGCTGCGCGTAAAGAGCCCGCCGAAGGCCGCGAGGCCGGTGCTGTTGCGATAAACGGCGTGCCGGACGAGGCCCTTATGGAACAGTACCATCGCGGGCTGCTCGGCGGTATCGAGAATCAGCCTGCCGGTTTTGCCGGTTTGAGACAGCGCCTGGGTCAGCTCGGCGAAGCTCAGAACCCCCAGCGTGCCGGCGATTCCCTTCTCGAGGGCGGGCCGCGGCGGCCCGGCGGCGCCGGAGTCCTCGGCATCTGAGGGCTCGCGGGTGGTGGCGGCGGGCGCGGGCGTCTTGAGGGCCGCGACCCGGGCGCCCGGGGCCGCGCCGCCCGCAGCGGCTGCCGCCGTGTCGAGCAGTCGGGCCAGGCTGGCGGCCAGCGCCGCCGCCGGCCGGTCGTCGAGCAGCACGCGATCGAAGGCGCCGGCCAGCTCGGCAGAAACCTTTTCGCCGAGGGTCTTGGCC
>JBCCLG010000642.1:0-3807 GCA_039027015.1 Acidobacteriota bacterium
CTGAAGTTAGCGTCGTTACTCGACGCACAGGACGTGCAGAATTAGACGAACATGCCCAAGGAGTACATGCCGCCGAAATTGAGGTGATCGGCGCCACCGGCGACGACGTCGATCCCGCCTGGCTGGCCGCCGACCTGCTGGCCCAGGCGGAGCACGACCCGATGGCCATGTCGGTCCTGGTCACCGACCGCGCGAGCCTGGCCAAGGCGGTGCAGCGGGAGGTCCAGAAACAGCTGCGCACCCTGCCCACCGCGCGGGTGGCCCGCGCGGCCCTCACCAACCAGGGCGCCGCGGTGGTGGTTCCCAACACGGAGACTCTCCTCTATTGGATCGAGCGGCTGGCCCCCGAGCATCTGCAGCTTGTGGGCGCCGACGCCGAGGATCTGGGCGACCGCATCCGCAACTCCGGGGCGATTTTTCTGGGGGCGCACACGCCGGTGGCGTTCGGCGACTACATCGCAGGCCCGAGTCACGTGCTGCCCACCGCGGGCCACGCGCGCTTCGCCTCGGGCCTCGGGCTCGAGGACTTCATCCGCCGCTCTCACCTGGTGCGCTTCGACGCCTCGGCGGCCAGCCGCACGGCGGCGGCGGTGGGCGCGCTGGCCGACGTCGAGGGGCTGCCGGCCCACGCCCTTTCGGCCAGGCTCCGAGGGGAGGAGGGCTGAAATGCCCGCCTCCGCGCAGGCCCCCGCCTCGGCCTCCTCCAGGCTCGGCCCGGCGGCGCGCGATTTGGTGCGCCCCGAGGTGCAGGAGCTGGGCATCTACCACCTCGACCTCACCCCCTGCCTGCACAAGCTCGACCAGAACGAGGTGCCCTACGACCTGCCGCTGCGCCAGCGGCGGCGGGCGGCGAGCGCCTTCGCCGAGCGCTCGTGGGCGCGCTACCCGGACTTTCACGCCGACGCCGTGCGCCAGCGGCTGGCAGAGCGTCACGGCGTTCCCAGCGAAGCGGTGCTGGTGGGTAACGGCTCCAACGAGCTGCTGGGGGTCGGGCTCGAGGCCCTGGTGCGCCCCGGTTCTGAAGTGCTCGGCACCCTGCCGAGCTTCGGCCTCTACCGTATGTTCGTGGTGCGGGCGGGCGGCGTGCCCCGCTTTCTTCAGGCTCGAAGCCTCGAGCCCGGGGGAGGTCTCGAGCTGCCGATCGCGGCCCTCGAGGAAGAGATCGAGCGCGATCCCACCCGCCCGGTCATCCTGTGCACGCCCAACAATCCCACCGGCGACGCGGTGAGCCCGCGGGCCGTCGAGCGCCTGCTCGAGAAGCTCGAGGCGCCCCTCCTGCTCGATAACGCCTACGGCGAATTCTGCCGCTACGACTACCGTCCGCTGCTCGGCCGCTATCGCCATCTGGTGATCTTTCGCACCTTCTCGAAGGCCTGGTCGCTGGGCGGCCTGCGCCTGGGCTACCTGCTCGCCGACCCGGGCATGGTGCACGAGCTGATGAAGGTCAAGCTGCCTTACAACATCGGGCTCGGCCACATCGAGGCGGCCTGCGAGGTGCTCGATCGGCCGGCGGCCGCCGAGCGCCGGACCCGGGCGATCCTGGCCCGCCGGCCCCAGTGGGCCGCGATGTTCGAGTCCTTCGGCTATCGCGTGCTGCCCTCGGAGGCCAATTTCCTGCTGGTCCGGGTCGGGTCGCGGGTCGCCGACATCCGCGCCGGGCTCGAGACGCGCGGCATTCGCGTGCGCGACGTCTCAAAATACCCGGGCCTCGAGGGTTTTATGCGCGTTTCGGTCGGCAGCGGAAGGGCCCTGCGCGACGTGCGCTCGGCTCTCGCTGAGCTTCAGGGCGAGGTGGCGTCATGACCCTCGCCCGGCGCCGCGGTTCGGTGGAGCGGGTGACCCGCGAGACCCAAATCTCTCTGCGGCTCGACCTCGACGGCGGCCCGCGCCGTCTCGAGGTGCCCGGGGGCTTCTTCGCCCACATGCTCGACGCCCTGGCGACCCACGCCGGCCTCGGGCTCGAGATCGAGGCTGAGGGCGACACCCACGTCGATCTCCACCACACGGTGGAGGACGTCGGCATCTGCCTGGGAGAGGCGCTGGTGGAGGCCCTGGGCGATCGCCGCGGCCTGGTGCGCTTCGCGTCGGCCTACGCGCCCCTCGACGAGGCTTTGGCGCGCTCGGTGGTCGATCTCTCGGGGCGCGGCTTCTTCGTCTACGGCGTGCCGCCGGAGCTGGAGCACACCTGGGTGACCCAGGACTTTCCGCTCAGCCTGATCGCCGATTTCTTTCAGGCCTTCGCCGACCGCGGGCGCTTCACCCTGCACCTCGACGTGCTGCGGGCGCGCAACGGCCATCACGCCGCGGAAGCGGCCTTCAAGGCGGTCGCCGTCGCCCTGCGCCAGGCTTTGGTGCAGCGCCAGGACGGCGCCATGCCGAGCACCAAGGGAACCTTGACGGCATGAGTCAACGGGTCACCGTCATCGACGCGGGGGTCGGCAACCTGGGCAATTTGGTGCGCGCTCTCGGGCGCGTGGGCGCCGAGCCGACGCTCACCACCGACCCCGAGGCGGTGGCCGCGGCGCGCTGCCTGGTGCTGCCGGGCGTCGGCGCTTTCCGGCCGCCCCGGGAGCGCCTGCGCGGCGGGCTCGAGGAGGCCGTGAGCGCCTCCCTCGCCGAGGGCGGGCATTTGCTGGGGATCTGCGTCGGGTATCAGCTGCTCTTCGAGGGCGCCTCGGAGTTCGGCGAGACCGACGGCCTGGGCCTTCTGCCCGGCCGGGTCGACAGCCTGCCGAACACCGTGCGCCTGCCGCAGATCGGCTGGAACGCCCTGCGCGACATGAGGCCCGGCCATCCCCTCTTCGCCGGCCTCGGCGAGCTGCCCTATTTCTACTTCGTGCACACCTTCGCGCCCCTCGAGGTGCCGGCCGACGTGCTTCTGGCCAGCGCCGAGCACGGCGCGCGCTTCGCCGCGGTGGCCGGCCGCGAGCGGGTTTTGGGCACGCAATTTCACCCCGAGAAAAGCGGCCCCTCGGGCCTGCGCCTGCTGGCCAACTATCTGGAGATCGCCCGCGCATGACCCCGACCCGACTCGTTCCCTCGATCGACGTGCGCCACGGCAAGGTGGTGCGCCTGCAGCAGGGCGACGACGCGCGCCGCACGGTGTATGACCGCGACCCCGCCGATCTGCTGCGGGAGTTCGCCGCCGCCGGCGTCGCGCTGGTGCACCTGGTGGACCTCGACGCGGCGTTCGGCGAGCGGCCCCAGCGGCCGATCTTCGAGCGGCTGGCCGCCTCCTCGCCCGTCAGCCTCGAGATGGGCGGCGGCCTGCGCGACGAGGAGTCCGTGGCGTGGGCCCTCAGCGCCGGCATCGAGCGGGTGGTGCTCGGCTCGATGGTGGCCCGCGAGACGGATCGATTCCTCGCCCTGGCGGCGGAGTATCCCGGGCGCCTGGTGCCGGCGATCGAGGCCTCGGGAGGGCTGCTCAAGGTGGCCGGCTGGGTGGAGTCGGCGAGCGTCACCCTCGACGAGCTGTGCGCCCGCCTGCGCGGCGCGCCGTGCCCGGCGGCTCTCGTGACCGACGTCGGCCGCGACGGCACCATGGACGGCCCCAATATCGATCTCGCCCTCGAGGTGCACCGCAAGAGCGGCATCCCGGCCATGGTCTCGGGCGGCGTCCGCTCGTTGGGGGATCTCGAGCGGGCTCGGCAGCCCGGCGTCGAGGGGGTGATCGTCGGCCGGGCGTTCTACGAGGGGCGCTTCACCCTCCAAGATGCGGTGGCGGTCTTTGAGGGGCCCGGCGACCGTCCCCCGGGGCCGGCGGGCGGAGGCCCGAGCGGCCTGACTTTTCGCGTCATCCCGTGCCTC
>JBCCLG010000643.1:0-3802 GCA_039027015.1 Acidobacteriota bacterium
GGCCTGGCCGATGGCGTCGAATTTGCCCTCGAGGGCCAGCATGCCGACCCCCTGGAGGTTGGCGCCGACGCAGAAATTCGGCCCGTCGTTGCCGATCACCAGGCCGTGCCAGGCCTCGTCGTCCAGGTGCCTGAGGGCGGTGTGCATCATGGCGACGATCTTGTCGTCGATGGCGTTCATCTTCGAGTGGAACTCGAGGAGCAGAACGCCGTCGCCCAAGTCGAGCAGGCTGGCGCTGTCGTTGCGCTCCAGCTCGCGGCCGGCGGCCCGCAGGTCGTCCACCTGGATCTCGTCGGCGCGCTCGGGCAGCTTGCGGTATTCGCCCGCCTGCCAGTCCCACGCGGCGATCGCCCGGCCGTTCTCCTGCTGGTAGAAGGTCTCGGCTCCGGACTCGAGCATCTTGTGCACCCAGGGCGCCACGGTGTGGCCGTCCGCCTCGAGGGCTTCGGCGATTGAGCGCACGCCGAGGGCGTCCCACAGCTCGAACGGGCCGGCCTCGTAGCTGAAGCCCCAGCGCACCGCCCGGTCGACGCTCGGCAGATCGAACGCCACCTCGGGCGCCACGTCGGCGGCGTAGACCAGGAATTGGCCGACCACGGCGCGCACGAATTTGGCGGCGCGGTCGTCCTTCAAGTCGTCGCTGAAGAAGCCGCCGACGCGCTCGCCGAGGTCTTCGATCTTGCGCAGCGCGCCTACCGACTCGAAGCGCACCTTCTGCTGGGGCGCGTACTCGAAGGTCTCGGGATCGACCACCTCGAAGACCCTCGAGCCGTCGGCCGCCTTGCCCTTGCGGTAAAAGCCGGCGCCGGTCTTATTGCCCTTGAGGCCGCGCTCGAGAAGACCCTCGATGACCTTGGCCGAACGCTCGTCGCGCAGGATCTCGCGGTGCTTATCCTCGGGAATGAGGTCGTAGAGGTTCTGGGCGACGCCGTAGGAGATGTCGATGCCCACCAGATCCTGCAGGCGGAAGCTGCCGGTCTTGGGGCGGCCGATGAGCGGGCCGGTCAGCTGATCGGCCTCCTCGAAGCGGTAGCCGTGCTCGAGGGCGTAGGCGGCGGCGAAGGAGCCGTGGATCGAGAGGATGCGGTTGCCGATGAAATTCGGCGTGTCGCGGCACAGCACCACGCCCTTGCCCAGGCGCTTGGTGGCGAATTCCGAGAGGGCCGAGACCGCCAGCGGGTCGGCCTCGTCGCCCCGAATCACCTCGAGCAGGCGCATATAGCGCGGCGGGTTGAAAAAGTGGGTGCCGAAGAAGTGGCGGCGGAAATCGTCGCTCCGGCCGTCGGCGATCTTGTGGATCGGCAGGCCCGAGGTGTTGGTGGTCACCAGCGTGCCGGGGCGGCGCACCTCATCGATGCGGGCCATCAAATCGCGCTTGATATCGAGCCGCTCGATGATCGCCTCGACGATCCAGTCGGCCTCGGCGAGCCGGCCCAGGTCGTCCTCCAGGTTGCCGACCTCGACCAGCCCGTGGGCCTTTTGGGACATGAAGGACGCCGGCTTGAGCTTGGCGATGCGCGCCAGGCCGTCGGCGGCGATGCGGTTGCGCACCGCTCGGTTCTCGAGGCTCAGGCCCTTCTTCTCTTCTTTGGGCGTCAGCTCTCGAGGCACGATGTCGAGGAGCAGAACGGGCAGGCCGGCGTTGGCGCAATGGGCGGCGATCGCCGCTCCCATGGTGCCGGCGCCGATCACCGCCACTTTATCGATATGCACAGTCATGTCGTTTGCAAACCTCCAGCTCAAATCGAGCGGTTCGGACAGGGGAGGGGAGAAAGAGGGGCTTAGCCGAGCACGGCCGGGTCGAGTTCCACGGAAATGGGGCAGTGATCCGAGCCGAGCACCTCGGGGTGGATTTCGGCGCCGCGCAGGTGCTCCATGGCGCCCGGCGAGGCCAGGATGTAGTCGATGCGCCAGCCGATATTCTTCTCGCGCACGCCCTTGCGCTGGCTCCACCAGGAGTAGCGCTCGGTGGCCTGATCGCCGTTCACGTGGCGGAAGGTGTCGGTCCAGCCGCTGTGCAGCCAGCGATCCAGCTCCTCGCGCTCCTCCGGACGGAAGCCCGAGGTCCTGACGTTCTGCTTCGGGCGGGCGAGGTCGATCTCGCGGTGGGCGGTGTTGAGATCGCCCATCACCAGGATGGCGTCGCCGGCCGCCCGGGCGGACTCGAGGCGGTCGAAAACGGCGCGGTAGAAGTCGAGCTTATAGGGGATCCTCGAGAGATCGCGGTTCTTGCCGTTGCCGTTCGGGAAGTAGCCGTTGACGACGCGCAGGGCGCCGTAGCGCACGTCGATGAGGCGCCCCTCGACGTCGAAACGCTCCTCGCCGAGGCTGCGCTCGACGCTCTCGAGGCGCGCGGAGGCGCGGTCGCTGCTGTAGACCGCAACGCCGCTATATCCGCCGCGCTGGGCGGCGTGAATCTCGAGGCTCCAGCCCTCGGGCTGGCGCAGCTCCTCGGGGAACTGCTCGAGCCTGGCCCGGGTTTCCTGCAGGCCGACTACGTCGGCGCCGCAGCCTGCGAGCCACTCGCCGAAACCTTTTTTGGCGGCGGCCCTGATTCCGTTGACGTTCCAGGAGACGATGCGCATCGAGGAGAAGAGGAGAGGGGCAGGGGAAAGGGATATTGAGTCGTGAAGGGAAGGAGTTCAACCGATCCCGGCGGCGGGCGCGGGCCGGGCAGCCATTCGAGAGCCGTGCCGTGCTGCGGCATAATAGCACCCTTACCGACCGGTAAGTCAAACCCTCGGTCGCCGCCTGCTCGGCCCTGCGCCGCGTCGCCGGTCGCTCTCCTCTGGGCCCCTTGAGAACTCGCGGGGCCGCTCGACTCGATGCTCACGTCCCCCAAGAAGGTAGGCTCTTCACAGCCTTCTGAGTTTCCAGGCCTCGGGAAAGTGAGAGAGCCTGCGAGCGAGCGAGATCTCGGAGAGGTCGAGGCGCGGAGAAGGGCTGGCCGTGGCTACCAGGCCTCGACGGCGAGGCCTTCGACTTCCCCGAAATGGCGATCTCTTGTCGCCAAAGTCAAGCTGTACCTAAGGGCTGACGCAGCGATCCAGACGTCGTTTTCTGGAATCATGCGGCCTTTCATCCCAAGCTGGGCTTTGAGTAACCCATATCGAACGGACGTTTCGAGGTCGTGGGCTAGAACGGGGCAATATTCGAGAACGCCCTCGATGCGTTGGCGGTTGCTCTTAGGGCGGCCTGATTTTGCCGCGCCGTAATAAAGCTCACCGACTGCCGCCGCATCCAGGTAAATCTCTACGCCTCTCGAGAGCTTCGAGGCGAGATGGATCTTCTGGTTGAGAATCAGAATAGCGATGTTGGTGTCGAGCAGGTATCTACCAGGCATCCGGATCGACCTGCCCGCAGCCTTCCTCGATGGCCTCCATCATCTCGCGGGCGGACTCGTCATCGAGAGTGCCGGAGACCCTCATCAGGTCTTCGATCGACGCCCCTTTTGGCAATGGCGTGACCAAATTACGAACGAGTTCAGCGGCACGCTTTTGCTGATGTGGCGCCATGCGTTCCAGATCACTCAGAATTTGTTCCTTGACGGTCGGTAAGACCATGCAGACCTCCTCTGCTGCCCATACTATCGTCGCTACTCCTCAACAACGGAGCAGCCAGGTCCGGGAAGGGCAGCTCGAGCGCTTTCGCTATCCTTACGGGCGGCCCGTGAAGCCCGCTGCGGGTCCCTGAGGCCCTGATCGCGTGACCGGCAGAGTCGGCACGGCTTCGCCGTGAGGTTGGCCAGGCCGGCAGCTCGGTGATCGGGTTAGGCTTGCTCCAATGAGCGGGCCACCCTCCC
>JBCCLG010000644.1:0-3800 GCA_039027015.1 Acidobacteriota bacterium
CCGCCCCGCCAGTCCCAAGAGGGCCTTAGAACTGGAAGGACACCGCACCGATCGCGCGGCGACCGAGGAGGTCGCCACCGAAGGACTGGTAGTGCTCTTCGTCGAGAGCGTTCGAGATGTTGACGCTCAGACCCACCGAGTCGTTGATCTGGTAGTTCGCCGAGAGGTCGAGCAGGTCGTACTGCTCGACCACACCCTGGAAGGGCCCGACCGCCCAATCGAACTCCTCGGTCCAGCGGTATTTGGCCGAAAAGCCCCAGTTGGCGGCGGTGTAGGTGATGGCGAAGCTGAACTTATTCTCGGGCGCGTTGGGCACCAGGTTCGAGGGATCGGCGCCGCCGAAGTCGACGATGTCGAAGTCAAACCACGAGTAGCTGAAGTCGAAGAGCCACTCGGGGGTGATGTAGTAGTTGAGGCCCACGTCGATACCCTGGGTGTCCACGGCGCCGGCGTTGGTGTAGGACACCAGGGCGAAGATGGGCGTTCCGTCGACGTTGTTCGACAGGAAGGCGAAGAGGGGACCGAGAGCGGCCGCCAGAGCGCCCTGAACCTGAGCCGGGGCGGCCTCGCCGTTGGGCAGCCGGTAGGGGCCGAAGTTGGGGTTGATCGAGCCGAAGACGTTCGGGGTCAGATCGGTGATGAAGTTCTCGAGCTCGTTGTTGTAGTAATCGACGGTCAGGAAGGCCTTGTTGCCGAAAATGCCCGAATAGCCGATCTCCCAAGCGGTGATCTCCTCAAGCTCCAGGTCGGCATTGCCGAGCGCCCGCACCCGGGTCGGCGCGGTGAAGCCGCAGCTGACGCCGAGCAGGCCGCACAGCCCCTCGACGGCGCGAAGGTCGATGGCCGAGGTCGGGCCCGCGGCGGTGGTCACCGCGGTGGGAGCATCGAGGAAGAATTCGCTGAAGTTCGCGACCTGGAACGCTTCGTTATAGGTGAAGCGCAGGGTGTGGCTTTCGCTCACGCCCCACACCAGGCCGGCCTTGGGCGAGAACTGCTCGTCGTGCAGCGAGTTGTCGTCGTAGCGGCCGGCCAGCACCAGCTTGAGGCTGTCGTTGATGTCGAAATCCACCTGGCCGAAGACCGAGGTGGCGTCCGAGTCAACCGCCTCGAAGACCAGGGTCTGAATACCGGCGTCGTTGGCGGTGTCGATATCGGTCTCGGTGTATGAGGCGCCGCCGACTACCCGCACTTTGCCTTCGTTGAAGTCGCCGTTGCCCTGAATCTCGATGTGGCGGTTCTCGGTGTCGAGAAAGAGGCTGCCGCCCGAGGAGAGGGCGAGCTGATCAGGAGCTTCGCGGGTGTTCTGGTAGGCCAGAACGTTGAAGTTCGCCGAGCTGTAGTTGAGGCGCACGAAGGTGCGCTCGGTATCGAAAACGTTGACGCGGCCGATGCCGGTGACGCTGACGCCGTTCTCGTCGGTCTCGAAGAGGCCGCCCTCGATGGTCAGCGCGTCGCGACCGTCGCGGAAGTAGCCGTCGAAGCGAAGGTTGAGGTGCTGGCTGTCGTAGCTGTTCTCGCCGACCACGACCTCCCGCGGCAGACCGGGATATTCGGTGCTGGTGACGCGCGGCTGGTAGAAGCTATCGCCTTCGGAGTAGGCCGCGCTGGCCTTGAGATACCAGTCATCGGAGAGGGCGGTTGCCCAGCCGATATCGCCTTTGAGGGTCGAAAGCTCGCCGGCGGCCAGGTTGATCCGACCACCCTGGCTGTCGCGCGGCGCGCGGGTCACCATGTTCAAAACGCCGTTGAAAGCGTTGGCGCCGTAGAGGGCGGAGCTGGGGCCGCGCACCAGCTCGACGCTGGCGAAGTCCGAGAGATTGGAGAGGTAGAGCCACTCGGTGGAGCCGAGAAAAGGTACGGCGGGGTTGCGGCCGTCGATGATCACCTGCACGCGGCGGTTGAGGGAGCTGTTGAAGCCTCGGGTGTTGAGGTTGAAGTCATGCACGCCCGATTGGGTAACCTCCACGCCGGGGGCGAACTCGAGAACCTTCGCCATCTGGCCGGTCGAGGTGTCGCGCTCGAGATCCGCCTCGCTGATCAGCGTCACGGAGGCGGGCGCGTCGACGATGCGCTCGCGGCGCCGGGAGGCGGAGTACACGGTGATGGTCTCCGCGAAGCTGACGTCCCAGTCGACGATCTTGGCAACCTCCGAGGTTTGCCCTGCCGCGACTTCCACGACTTCGGAGTCGGCGTTGTCGCCGAGAGAGAAATTCACGTTGTAGCTGCCGGCCGGGATTCCGCCGAAGCGAAACGAGCCGTCGTTGCTGGTGATCTCCACCCGGCCCAGCTCGCTCACCACGACGGTAACGCCGCCGACCCCGCGGCCGTTCTCGCGCTCGATCTTGCCGTCGATGGAGCCTGAATTCTGGGCCCAGACGGGCGCCGCGGCGAGCAGCGCCACAGCGGCGATCGTCATACCGCGCACTGTCAACTTTCGAAGTCCTCTCATGAAACTCTCCTAGCCTTTCTGGTGGCGCAATTCGAAGTCGTGGGGCTCGGCTTTTCGCGACCTCAATCCGGGGTCCTCACCTTCCGGAACCGCAGTGCCCATGCCCGAGGCTGTAAGCAGTCGATTATCCCCAGGCCAAGGAGGACCCCGCAAGCCGCGACGCGGCACAGAAAAACGCCCCGGAAGGCATTAAAACCCGCCTTATCGGCTCTTTTTCCTGACTTTTCCCGCGCTAAGGGCAGACTGACGCGACGCGGCAAGGCTCTCGTATTCTCGCGTTCCTGAGGACCTTGGTCTGTCACGGTGGCCTGGGCCGTGCCACAATGCCGGGCCAACTTACCCTCTCCGCAAGGCGTCGGCCGCCGGATCACGCGGGCGACGCCCCTGGGTTTTCTGCAATGAGTCAGAGATTTGTTGTCATGGGAGCCGGCGAGGTCGGCTTCCATCTCGCCCGCACCCTCTCTCAGGCAGGCCATGATGTGGTGGTCGTCGAGTGCGATCCGGCCAAGAAGGCGCAGGTGGAGGAGGAGATCGACGCCGCGGTGGTGCTCGGCAACGGCGCCCACGTGCCTGTGCTCCAGGCGGCCAACGTCGACCGCTGCGACCTCTTCATGGCGGTTTCGTCGTCAGACGAATCGAACCTCGTGGCCGCCGCCCTCGCCAAGAATCGGGGCGCGCGGCGAGCGGTGGTGCGCGTCGGCATCGCCGACGACGTGACGGTGCACCGGCAAATCTATGAGGGCGTCTTCAGCGCGGATCTGCTGCTCTCCACCCAGCTGCTCTCGACCACGCATATTTTGAATCACATTTTGGGTCACAACACCCTGGCGGTCGAGTATCTGGCGCGCGGCAAGGTCCAGATGCGCAAGATCCATCTCGAGCAAAGCGCCCTTCTCACCCGCAAGCCGCTGCGCGAGATCGATATGCCCGCGGGCAGCCTGGTGGTCGCTTTCTACCGCGGCGACGAGCTGATCGTGCCCTCGGGGGAGGACCGGGCGAGGGTGGGCGACGACGCCCTCATCCTCTGCAGATCCGACGCCACGGACCGGGTCGAGAGGCTGATCGCCGGCCGGGCACAGCTGCACGGCCGGGTGGTGATCGCCGGCGGCGGGCAAACCGGCTTCACCCTGGCGAGGAGCCTGCTAGACAAGGTCGATCAGGTGCAGATCATCGAGCGCGACCGCGGCGCGGCCGAGAGCCTGTCGGCGCAGAGGCCCGAGCTCGACGTGATTCACGGCGACGCCACCGATATCGCGCTGATGCGCGCCGAGCGGGTTGCCGAAGCGCGGGCTTTCGTGGCGGTCACCGGCAACGACGAGCGCAATCTGCTGGCCAGCCTGCTGGCCGACGA
>JBCCLG010000645.1:0-3784 GCA_039027015.1 Acidobacteriota bacterium
ACACCCGCTCCCCCCCGCTCAGCGCCACCCGACGCGCCATCGAGCCCGAACACCCGATCGAGTACAGGCCCAACGGCTCGATCTCGGGCGTGGTCTATCTCGAGGACGGCGTCACCCCCGCCGAGGGCGCCCTGGTGCAGCTGCGCGGCGGCGCGTTCGATGAATACGACCTGGTGAGCGACGCCGAGGGACGCTTCACCTTCGAGCTGGTGCCCCCCGGGCGCTATCACCTCACCGCGACCTACGATCAGGGCGTTTTGTTCAGGCAGGAGCGGGTCTACGCCCAAATGCGCCGTCACGGCGACGAGATGGACGTGGAGCTCACCCTGCAGGCCCAGGGCCGCGTCGAGGGCTACGTGCTCGACGCCGGAGGCAATTTTGTGTCGGGCGCGGTGGTCGAGCTGCGCGAGCGCGGATTCCCGTTCCGCACCCTGGTGCACAACGCCGACGAGAGCGGTCAGTTCTCCTTCGACAACATCTTCGAGGGCGAGCTGACCCTGCGCGCCCGGGCACCGACCCTCGGCGGTCTCGGCGGTCACGAGTGCGCCGAAATGACCTTCGAGGGGGAGCTCGTGCAGGTCGAAATCACCCTCGAGGGCACGGCCGACCTGCAGGGCCACGTCACTCACCCCGGCACCGGCGCGGCGATCCCCAACGCGCGGGTCGCCATCCATCGCTCCGGCGGCAGCTTCGTCGACTCCACCCAAACCGACGGCGACGGCTTCTACGAGATCCGCGCCCTGCGGCTGCTCGACTACGAGGTGCGCGTCTTCGACCCGGCCACCGGCCGACGCGGGCTCTCCTCCCGCTTCACGCTCGACGAGCACGGCCAGAGCTTCGTTCAGGACGTGGTGCTCGAGGCCCGCGGCGTGGTCGAGGGACACCTCTACGATCCCGACGCCAACAACCAGGGAGTGCCCGGCGCGACCCTGCAGCTCCACAGCCGGGGTATTCGCTGGTTCACGACCTACTCGTCCACGGGCATCGACGGCGACTATTCCTTCGAGGGCATTCCCGAAGGCCCCTTCGACGTCAAGACCCACGGGCAGCGGCGTCGAGCGTCTGGCGAGGGCCAGATCGAGCAGGAAGATCAGGTCGTGCAGCTGGATCTTTATCTCGCCCCCCAGGGACGCCTTTTCGGCCAGGTCTATTCCGCGCCGCGCTTTGAGGGCGATCCCGGCGAGCTTTTCCAAAACGTCAACCTCACCGTGCGGGAAAGCTCCGGTCCGGTGGACGCGAGCAGCGACAACCCCTTCGAGTTCAGCTACCTCAGGCCGCGGGCGAGCCTGAAGCTTCTCGCCGAGGAGATCAACGGCCCGCGGATCTCGAGATACTCCTTCCGGCTCGACCTGGGGGAAGACCGCGAGCAGGACCTGCGCATGCGGGCCATCGGCAGCGTCAAAGTTCGCGCCTTAACCAGCACCGGCGTCCCGGTCGTCGGCGCCAGCGTGCGGGTGATCAACAGCTACACCCACGCCACGGGCGCGCCCAGCGACCAGCGGCACGGCCTCTCCCGGCAGTCCTTCGAGGGCGGCACGGGCGACGGCCACGAGGTGAGCTTTCAGAACGTCCGCCAAGGCTGGGTCGACGCCCGGGTCTCCGATCCGCAGACCGGCCTCAGCGGCCGCGCGGTCGGTCTCCTCGAGTGGGAGGACCAGGAATTGGTTCTCGACGTCCAGCTGCAGCCCAACGGCTGGGTGCGCGGGCAGATCCTGATGCCCGACGGCGTGACGCCCGCCGCGGGGGCCAACGTCGCCCTCGACGCCGCGGAGCGCTCGTGGCAGCAGCAGGCGGCCGACGAGCAGGGGCGCTTCGAGTTCGACTCGGTGCCCCTCGGCGGCTACAGGCTCGTGGTGCAGGAAAACGGCGGCCCGGGCAGCTTCGAGCTCGACGCCTCCCTCGACGTCGACCAGGAGATCGACGACTACACCCTGGTGCTCGACGACGCCGATCCCTTCGTGGTGTCCGTCGATCCGCCCTTCGACAGCCGCGACGTGTCGCGCGATCTCGACGTGGTGATCACCTTCTCTGAGCCGATTCGCGACTGCGGAAGCTGCTCGAGCCAGCTCTATATTCAGCGCATCTCCGCGAGCCAATACCCGACGCTCCAGCGCCTGTGGAACGCCGAGCGCACCCAGGTGACCCTGAGGCCCACGGCGCCGCTCAACAACGACACCGGCTACAAGATCGTCATCCGTACGGGTCTCGAGGATGAGGCGCGTCGCAACCTCGCCTGGGAAGTGGTCTCGAGCTTCTACACCGCCGATACGGAGCCGCCCGAGGTGATCGACATCAGGCCCGCGGGTGACGCGGTCGAGGTGCCCGTGGACTCGGGCCTCGAGATCACTTTCTCAGAGCCCGTGGCCCTGGCGTCGCTGTCGGGGGCCTTCGCGGTCACCGATCTCACCACGGGCCAGCCGCTCACCGTCACCACGCTGCCGTCCCTCGACGATCGGCGGGTAGTGCTGACCCCGACCTCCGACTTCGCGACCGATCGGCAGATCGAGGTGCGGGTCACCGGCGTGGCCGACGGCGCCGGCAACGCCATGCCGACTCCCTTCGCGTGGTCCTTCTGGACTCCGGACGTGACCCTGCCCACGATCTCCTGGACGTCGCCCGCAAGCGGCCAAAGCTACACGGCCGGCGACACCGTGAACGTGGCGGCGGACATCGCCGACAATCGCGGCCTCGCCAGCGTGACCTACCGCCTGGGCGACTGGAGCCTCGATCTCGCCGCGCCGCCCTTCGAGTGGAGCGTGCCGGCGCCGGTGGTGGAGCAGGCGGGTGCGGTCTCGATCACCGTCGAGGCGACCGATATCTACGGCAACCTCGCGACCTCGAGCCGGGAGATCTTCGTGGAGCCCCTGGGGAACGCGGCGCCGCCGGCGGTGGCGGTCGGCTGCCCGGCAGACGGCGACTGGGTCGCTCCCGGGGTGCTTCATCCGGTGACCTTCTCGGTGAGCGACGACGAGGCGGTCGAAAGCGCCTGGATCCTGGTGGACGGCCTGCGGGTGGATCGGCAGACGCCGATCGACGCCGAGAGCGCGGCGGTCGAGCTGGCGTGGACCCCGCCCGAGGACGCCCTGCCGGGGCAGTCCTTTGACCTGCGCCTTGAGACCCGAGATTTCGCCGGCCAGGTGACCTCGGTACCCATGACCCTGACCGTACCGACGGTCGATCTCCTGGCGGGCGATCAGGCGCTCCCGGGCTCCTCGGGAGATGTGGCTCTCGCAGCCGGCACCTACTCTCTCGACGAGAGCGGCGATTTCGCCCGGCTGACCCTTCTGCACGGCGCCTTCCTGCAGGCCGCCGACGGCACTCGGCTCGCCGCCAGCTCCGTGCGTCAGCAGTGCGGCTCCGAGGCCCGATTGGTCGAGGTCGCGCTCAGCGGCGATCTCGTCCTCGAGACGGGGAGCGTCCTGGGGCCGCCGCGCCTCCAGCCCCTCAGCGTGCAGGCTGCCGGGATCACGGTTGAAAGCGGCGCTTTGATCGACGGCGTCGAGGCGGGCTATTGGGGGGAGAGCGGCGTCATGGGACGGGTCTGGAGCCCCGAAGGGCGCGAGACTCCCCATCGCGGCGCCGCCCACGGCGGCATGGGCATAGGCGACCGGGGCGAGTCGTACGACAGCGTGTACGTGCCGCGCATGTTCGGCGGCGGCGGCGCCGACGCCGAACATATCGGCGGCCGGACCGGCGCCTCGGGCGGCGGCATGGTGCTCCTCGAGGCTCAGGGAACCGTGCGGCTTGACGGTCTCGTCGACGTCAGCGGCTCCGATGGCGTGGG
>JBCCLG010000646.1:0-3774 GCA_039027015.1 Acidobacteriota bacterium
GCGGGCGGTCGAGGGGCTCTATCCGCGGGCTCAGCTGCCCTGGTTCGAAGACCAGGGGCTGAGGTTGCCGCCTTCGAAATCGTCGGAGAAGATCTGTCCGGAGTCCGAAGCGCGGCAGTTGTAGCAGACCAGGGCGAAGTCCTGGTCGGTGGCGTCGCCGTCGTTGGGCAGCGCGTCGGAGTTGACGTCCGAGGCCAGGATCTCCACCTCCAGGCTGGTGGCCGAGTTGAAGGGCGCGAAGAAGACGCCCTCCGTGTTGTTGATGGCGTCGGCGCTGCCGCCCGTGGTGCTCAGGCCGTCAGAGCCGAAGACGTTGCCGCGGTAGGTCTGGCCGCCGACCCGCACGATGAGGTCGAGGTCGTTATTCCACGCCGGAGTCGACCCGCCCGTGCCGTGACCCGGGGCGTCGGTCCAGGTCAGCATCAGGCGCACGGGCTGGCTCGGGTCGTCGGCCTCGAAGGTCTCGATCCACTGCTCGCCGGTGTTGTCGAAGACGTGGGTCTGATCGACCAGCACAACGTCCGTCGGCGGGTTCATCACGGCATCGAGGTCCAAGCGGCCCCAGCCCAGCAAGCTGTCGAAGGCCTTCCCGAGGGTGCCGCCGTCAGCGTCGACAAAGCCCTCGAGATTGAGCGCCACGGCGATAAACGCGGCCTTGACCAGCGCCGGGCTCGGCTCGTCGCCGCTGTTCTCGTCGCGGTATTTCTCGTGGAAGAGGCCGGCGGCGCCGGAAACGTGGGGCGAGGCCATGCTGGTGCCGCAGTTGAAGCCGTATCCCGTGCTGGTGAGGGTGGAGTCGACGCTGCAGCCCGGGGCCACCATGTGCGGGATGGTCCTGCCGTCGAGGGCCGGTCCGTGGGCGGTGTTGAACGAGAGATCGTTGATGTCGAGGATCTGACCGCCGCTGTTCTGCATCTTGGTCGAGCCGATGTTGAAGAGGTTTTTGGCCTCATCCGGCGAACCCTGGGTGCTCGTGCCGCCGTTGCCGTTCATGAACGAGAGCACGTAGAGCAGGCCCTGGTCGCCCGCGGTCATGGGATCGGTGTCGCGCACGCCGACGTCGACCTGGCGGGTGTCGCCGTCATAGCCCCGGGGCGTTCCCGCCGGCCCCCAGGAGTTGCCGGAGAGCACCGCGTTGTTGTCCACCGACTGGAACATCAGGCGGAGCATGCCGCCAGCCTGGGTGAAGGTCGGGAAGTAGACCTGCTCCACCATCTCGGCGTTCGGAGCGACCCCCAGGCCGCGCAGGAAGCCGTTGGAGTCGGCGGTGCCCGAGCTGCCGTCCGCGGCCATGATGCCGGCGGTGTGGGTGCCGTGGGTGTCGGTCGCGGAGCCGCCGCAGGTGCTGCCGACGCAGGGCAGCATGCGGTTCACGAGGTCGGGATGCGTGTCGAAGATGCCGCCGTCGACGTTGGCCATGATGACGCCGGTGCCGTCGTAGCCGGTGTCGGCGAGCCAGGTCCTGTAGCCCGGGAAGGCAAGGTTGGTGTTGTCGTAATTGCCGACGTTGATCTGGTTGGACATCTCGCCGCGCAGGCCGCCGTCGGTCGGCACGGTCTGAATGGTGTAGACGCCCGGCAGGCGGGCGAGATCGGCCAGGCGGTTGCCGGCAACCTTGAAGCCCGCGACCTCGAGGTGGCGGTCGATCGTCGAGCGCTTCTGGAGCTGACCCCCCAGGCTGCGGATGGCGTCGACCTGGCGATCGACATCGGCGCCGCGATAGAAGTAGACGTGCACGTCGGTCGCGTCCTCGGGCAGCGCCCGCCAGCGCGGCAGGACTCTGAAGCCCGGCTCGAAGTCGCCGGTGGCGCGCACAAAATCGGTGGCGCGATCGCCGCTCAGGAGCCCGTCGAGGGCCTCGCCGCCACCCCAGACGATGTAGGTCTGCGGGTGGATGTACTGCACCGGCTTCAGGCCGCGGGCGGAGAGCGTGTCGAGCCACTCCTGGCGCACCGGGCCGCTCATCTGTACCCAGCGCAGGTCGTCGCCCGCGCGGTCCAGGCCTCGCCAGGCGTCGGGCAGCAGGGAGCGAGCCGAAACGTCCGCGGGGTCGAAGGTCACTTCGCCGAGGGTCAGGCGAAGATCCTGAGCGGTGGCGAGGCCGGCCTCGATCAGCCGATCGGCGGAGGCGGCGTCCACCTCGATCACCTGGAAGGCGCCGTAGTCGAAGCTCTTTTCGACCTCGATGGAGGCCCGGGTCTCCGCGGAGAGGGCGGATTCGACCCGGAGGGTGACGGTCTCAGACGCGAAGGAGGCGCTGGCGCAAAGAATCGAGAGCGCAAGAGCCTGCGTGGTGGCGAGCCGCAGGCAGCGGCGGCGGGAAAGAGGCATTGTGAGATTCTCCTGGATTGATGAAGGAAAGAAGCGCAAGGCGCGGTGCGGCCCGCGAGATCTCGGCGGGAGAGGCCTCGGAAATCAAAAACGGAAGCTGAATAATATGCGGATACTGGAGATAGCGAGGACTTCGCCAAAGATCCGCAAGTCGTTTCAGTCCTCTCGCAGCGCCTCGGACGGCTCGATGCGCAGAGCGCGACGCGCGGGCATCCAGGTCGCGAGGAGACCCGCGGCGGCGAGCAGCGCGACCACGGCGGGCACGATCCAAGGGTCTTCGGCCGGCAGGCGAACCACGAAGATGCGGTCCTGCACGGTGAGAAAGCCGGTGGCCAGAACGGCCCCCAGAAGGCCGCCCAGGGTCAGGTATTTGGCGGCGGCGCCGAGCACCACCGCCAGCACCTCTCGACCGGTTGCGCCGATGGCCAGGCGGATGCCGATCTCACGGGTGCGTCGGCCGAGCGTCAGGGTGGTCATGGAGTAGATCCCGATCAGGGAGAGAAGAAGCGCCAGCCCGCCCATGGCCACCAGGGAAGAGCCTAGGCCGGCGAAGAAGCTGCGCTCCTCCCGGCCCACCAGCGGCAGGGGAAGAACCTTGAGGACGCGAACGCCGGGGTCGACCTCGGCCACCGCCCGGCGCAGGGCGTTGGCCACTGTCGCGGGTTTGTCGCTGGTGCGCAGGGTGACGTAGAAGGCCTGGGGCACCCGCGCCATGGGAACATAGAAGCCGGCCGCGCGGTCCGGGTCGGCCACCGAAAGACCCAGCTCGGGGACCACTCCGACGATCTCCCATTCCCGGTCCTCGCCGGTGCGCTCCGAGCCCGGTCCGCGAATCCGCCTGCCGACCGCGGCCCTGCCGCCGAGAAATTGATCGACGAAGCGCTCGTTGACCACCGCCACGGGGAGCGCCCCGTCGGCAAAGTCTCGCTCCTCGAACAGGCGTCCGACGAGGGAGCGGGCCCCCAGGGCCTCCAAGAATCCCTGCCGCACCTCGACGATCGGCGCCGCGGCGGGAGCGGGGCCCGCGGCCTCTCGGGCCTCGTGCGCGATCTCCACCGGGCGCGCGGGAGCGTCGGTGCGGGGGAGGCTCGAGGTGATGCCGAAGGCCAAGACGCCGGGGATGCCGTCCGCCGCTCTGCGCAGCGACGCGGGCAGGCTCTGGAAGTCGGCTGGAGCGCCGGGCGCCGGCGTCGGGGCTACCAGGCGGGCGGTGAGGATTCGGTCTTCGGGCACCTCGAGCACCCCGTCGGCGTAGCCCGCGAGTCCCTTGGCCATCATGAGGGAGCCGCTGATCAGCGCCACGGAGAGACCCATTTCGAGGATCGTCATGGTGGCTCCCGCGCGACCAAACCCGCCGCCTCTGCCCCTCGACGGACCGAATCCCGATCCGAGGCGGCCGATGGAGGCGGCGCGCGTGGCGCCGAGGGCCGGAATCAGCCCGCC
>JBCCLG010000647.1:0-3773 GCA_039027015.1 Acidobacteriota bacterium
CAGGCCCCGAGGCACGGGCCCCCGAAGTCCCTGAAATTGAGGTAGTCGTAGAGACTGATGACCACCTCCATGGCCGGCGAATGGGCGAGCACGTGGTCGACGGTCACGCCCATGGAGGTGGCGATGCGGGCGACCATCGCGGCCTCCTGGGCCGCCGCCATGCCGACGAACCAGCCGCCGCCTTCGGAGCCCGCCAGGAAATCGTTGCCGCTGACGGTGAGCTGGACGGTGTCAATCGTCGGAAAGGTGTTGAGCTCCGCGGTGAGCAGCTGCAGGGACTCGGGCTGACCCCAGCCCTCCGCCGTGGAGCCGCCGAGGGCGGTGAGGTCTCCTTGCTCGGTGATGTCCGGGCGGCCGTTGGCGGCAAAGACGCCGCGCAGGGTGTGGTTGAACCAAAAACCGCCGGCCCAGCTGTCGCCGACGAGCAGGACGCGGTCCTGGGACAGGGCGGGCGCCGCCAGGAAAAGGGCGGCGAGCGCCAAGGGAAAGAAGCGAAGAGGGTGCATGTTGGACTCCTAGGAGGGTTTTGGAAAGCGCGACTCGGGGCGGGGTTGGCTCTACCTCTGGACCCCGAACTCGGGGCAGATCAACATCAGGAAAACCGCCATGCGCACGAGGGCATCCGGGTCGGCGGAGAGGGGCAGGACAGCGTCGAGGATGATCTGGCGGGAGCCGGCGCTGAGGGTGCCGTAGGTCAGCAGCAGGTCCAGATGGTCCACCAGAGCCGTCGGGCTGGATTGGGCGATAGCCACCTCCGTCGCCAGGTTCAGGGAGATCGTGCCCGTGAAGTTGTCCCGCAGGTACTCGCCGGTGACCACGGCGAAGCCGACCCGGTTCATGGTCGCGACGGAGGTGTAGGCGTGGATGATCTCGAGCTCCGGCGCCACCAGACCGGCGGCTGCGAGGGGCCCCGGCGGCCGGTGGTCCGGGGAAAAGAAATTGAACACGCTGGGAGCGAAGTAGGGATACTGGGCCAGGAAACCCGCCTCGTCCACGTCGTCGCCGCCGTAGTGGCGAAACCTCCCGGAGGGGCTGGTGGCGTGGAAGGCGCGGCCGATCTGCACCCAGCGCACGAAGGGCTCCCGGACGCGGCCGAACTGTGGGTCGTCTATCCGGGTGACGTCCCTCGCCTCGGCGTCGAGCAGCACCGCCTTGACCACGGCCTTCATGTCGCCCCGCACGCCCGAGCCGTTGTCGTCGAAGGCGGCGGAGACCCGCGCCACGTAGGCGGGGCTCGGGTTGGAGGTGACCAGGAACTTGATCAGGTGGGTGCCGAGGAAGGGCCCGACGTTCGGGTGCAGGAAGAGGTTGTCGATGGCCATCTCGATGTCCTGCATGCCGGTCTGACCCGCGGGCACGACGAAACCGTTGAGCAGCGTCTTCGGCCCCGGCTCATGCTCGGGCTCGTACATCACCATCGGCAGATCCCACGTCGGCTGGAGGTCGCCGAAGACGATGGGGAGATCCCCCAGGGGCGTCATCGCCAGGCCGGTGAAGACCTTCGCCATCTCGGTGATCTGGGCGTTGCCGTAGGTCGGAATCGGCTGGCCCGCCGAGTCGAGCTTCCAGGTGCCGTCGGGGTTGAGCTCGTGGAGTCCGATGGAGAAGAGCTGCATCACCTCGCGGGCGAAATTCTCGTCCGGGAAGCGGTTCTGGGACGGATCGCTGCGCCGATTGAACAGGTGGCTCAAGTAAAGGCCCATGGCCGGGTTGAGGGCCACGTCCCGCAAGAGGTCGCGGAAATTGCCGAAGGCGCCCCGCATCAGCAGGTCCTGCATGGCGCCGGTGGCGGTCGGGGTGTCCAGGAGAAGCTCGAGTCGACGGGAAATGACGAAGATCTGCGAGAGCGCGAAGGCCACCCGGAGGCGCAGCGCATCCGGCGCGGTCATGGCTCGCTGCCACCAGACCCAGTCGAGCAGCAGATATTCATCCCCATCGGCCACGGCCCCCGAGTTCAGCAGCTGCCGGATCTCCGGCAGGAACGGCGCCATGGGGAGCGCCATCTGGGCGTCGAGCCAGCCCTCGAAACCGGCGCTTACCACCTGGTCGACGAGGGCCAGGTCGCCGCCGAAGGTGCACTGGGCGAGGAAGCGGGAGGCCGCCTGCCTCGGGGTGAGGGAAGTGCCGCCCTGGGCGAGCGCCGGCGCCGCCAGCTCCGCGGCGCCGGCCGCCGCGCCGAAGGCGAGAGCCCGGGTGAGGAAACGGCGGCGGTCGAGGGTCGGGCCCGCCACCGGGGAACCGAGACGCCCGGAGGGCCCGGGCGGGGGGGAAGCGTTCGAACCGTCGGAAGCGTGGGGTCGGGTCATCGTGATTCTCCTTCGGGATCAGCCCAGGACCGACCAGGCCGAGGCATCGCCGGACTCGAAGCCGTCCGAGAAGATAGACGCCGGCGCCGGGGATCCGCCCAGGAAACCGATCGGCGGGGCGGCGCCCGGGGTGTAGAAGCGGCCGATGTTGGGCAGCACGGTGGCCAGCTCGGAGGTCGAGACGCCGAACCAGAGGGCCATCTCGGCGAAGTACTCGTCGCAGGAGAGGGTCGGGATCAGCCGCCCCCGACCGGTGTCGAGGTCGTTGTCCGGGTAGAGCGCGGGGTAGCTGCCGTAGAGGTCCCCGCCGGCCACGGGTCCACCCATCACCAGGTGGTGGCCGCCCCAGGCGTGGTCGGAGCCCTGGCCGTTGGAGGTCAGGGTGCGCGCGAAGTCCGACGCCGTGAAGGTCACAACGTTGTTCTGGACGCCGAGCTCGGTCAGGGCGGCGTCGAACTCGGCGAGGGCCTTGCTGACCACGGGCAGCATGCTCGCCTGGTTGTTGAGGACCTCGTCGTGGTGGTCCCAGCCGCCGAAGAGGATGAAAAAGGTCTGGCGGCGCACCCCGAGGGCCTGGCGGGCGGAGATCGTGCGCGCCACCATTTGGAAGCTCCCGGAGACGTCGTTGTCCGAAAAGGTCGTCGCCAAGGGGGGCGCGCCGTCCAGGGCGCCCGAGAAGAGCTGGTGGGCGTCGAGGGCCCTACGGCTGGATCTGGAGAAGGTATCAATGAAAAGGTTTTGGTACTGCTGACCGAGCAGGCCGTTGATCGCGGCCGTGCGCAGCTGCTCGAAAACGCTGTCCTGGCTCAGGGATTCCAGGCCGAGGCTGCCGTTCTCCGTGATCGAGTAGGGCGCGACCTGGCTGCCGGCCTGGAAGACGTTGGTGCCGGAGAGAGAGATATTCATCGACACCGTCTGATCGGCGTTCGAGGAAGTCAGGAGATCCGCCGTTCTCCCCGCCCAGCCGAGGCTGCCGCGTCGGTCCGGCAGGCTGGTCTGCCAGTGGGTGATCTGGTCGCTGTGGGAGTAGAGCCCCAGGGGCAGGCGGTTGCTACCGGAGATCACTCCCGGCTTGGTGGTGGGCTCCACCAGGGCGCCGACGTTGGCGACGAAGGCCAGCCGACCGGCGGCGAAAAGCTGCTGCACCTCCGGCATCGCAGGGTGCAGGCCGTATTCCCGACCGTCGCCGGTGGCCGGCGTGATCGGCAGCAGACTCTGCTGCGGCAGGGCCAGGTCGCCGCGGATCGCGGCGTATTCCGCGTACTCGGCGGCGCCGCGCGGCACCAGCATGGTGGAGGAGTCGTTGCCGCCGGCGAGGAAGAGACAGACCAGCGCCTTGTAGTCGTCGCCGGGCAGCGGCCCGGCCCCCGGGACCCCGCCCGGGCCGGCGAGGGCCCCGGCGCTTCGCATGTTGAGGAGGGTTGAAAATAGCGAGGTGGCGCCGACGGCGGTGCAGCTCGCCTCGCC
>JBCCLG010000648.1:0-3759 GCA_039027015.1 Acidobacteriota bacterium
AGCTCGACGGGCGGCGCCTGGGTCTCGCGCAGGAAGAAATAGGCGCCGGGCAGGAGGACCGCCGCGGTGCCGGACTCGGCAAGGGCGCGCGCGCCGGCCTCGTCGAGGTCTTCGAGGTGATCGGCGGAGAGGGCTCCGAGGCGCGCCGCCAGAAGCGCGCCGCCCAGAAGGCTCAGCTGCTCGGCGTGCACCTTGATCGGCAGGCCGCGGGTCCGGGCCGCGGCGAAGAGGCGCTCCACCTGATCGGGCGCGAAGGCGATGCCTTCACAAAAGGCGTCGACGGCGTCCACCAGGCCGTCCGCCGCGAGCGCGGGCAGCATCTCGTTCGCGACGAGGTCCATATAGGCGTCAGAGCGGCCGGCGAACTCCGGCGGCACGGCGTGGGCGCCTAAGAAGGTCGCGCGCACCCGCACCGGCAGCTCGCGGCCCAAACGCCGGGCGACGCGCAGCATGCGCGCCTCGGTCTCGAGGTCGAGGCCGTAGCCCGACTTGATCTCGACGGTGGTCACGCCGCCGGCCATCAGGCTCTCGAGGCGGCGGCGGGCCGAGCGGAAGAGCTCGTCTTCAGACGACCCCCGGGTCGCGGCCACCGAGGCGTTGATACCGCCGCCGCCGCGGGCGATCTCCTCGTACCCCACGCCCTCGAGCCGCTGCTCGAACTCGCGGCTGCGATCGCCTCCCCACACCAGATGGGTGTGGCAGTCGATCAGCCCCGGGGTGATCAGCCGGCCGCGAAGATCGAGGATTTCGCCCGCGTCCGCCGACAGCTCGCCCTCAGGACCGAGCCACGCGATGCGGCCGTCGCGAACCGCCAGCGCGCCGTCCTCCACCAGGCCGAGACCCGCGGCGCCGGGCGCGCAGGTCATCAGGCGGCCGAGCACCGCGAAATCGCCCGGCGGTGCGGGGGCTTTCCGGGACTCGGAGAAACCCTGGGGCTCGGAGGGGCTCTGGGACTCGGAGGGGCTCGGGGGCGTCATGGGCCTCGCTGCGAATTCGCGGAATATGTGGGATTCGCGGATTGTGCGGGATTCGCGGAATGTGCCGGATCCGCGGAGCTTGCGGGTTGCGTCAGGCTGTCGGCCTGCCTAGACTTGTCTATACAGGTACAGGATAAAAACAAAAGGCCCCCGGCGCAAGTCCGCCGATCCGCCTGCTTCAAGAGCGCGAGGAGATGCGGCACTACTTCTGCGAACACCTCTTCACCGGCCTGGAATGGCTCGAGTCCGTGCACCTGACGGTGAACGCCGAAGGCGATATCGCGTCGCTCCGGGCCGTGGGCGCGGGCGACCGAGCGGCCGCGGCGGCCGAGCGCCTGCCCGGGCCGGTGGTTCCCGGCCTTCCCAATCTGCACTCCCACGCCCACCAGCGGGCCATGGCCGGCCTTGCCGAGCGGGCCTCGGCCGGCGGGCGCGACTCCTTCTGGAGCTGGCGCGAGGTGATGTACCGCCACCTCGCCGCCTTAACGCCCGACGACCTCGAGGCGATCGCCGCGCAGGCCTACGTCGAGATGCTCGAGAGCGGCTTTACCGCCGTCGGCGAGTTCCAATATCTGCATCATCAGGCGGACGGCTCGCCTTACGAGCAGCCCGCCGAGATGACCCTGCGCTGCCTCGCGGCGGCCCGCTCGGTGGGCTTGGGCATGACGGCCCTGCCGGTCTTCTACGCCCAGGGCGGCTTCGCCGGACAGCCCCCCGGCGAGGGTCAGAAGCGCTTCGTGTGCGATCTCGATCTCTTCGCGGAGATCATCGAAGCGGTGCGCGCGGCCCTGGAGGCGGCGCCTCGGGACGGCGCCTTAGGCCTCGCGCCGCACTCCCTGCGCGCCGTCGGGCCGGAGGATCTGCGCGCCCTCGAGGGCCTCGCCCCCGGGCTGCCGATTCACCTCCACATCGCCGAGCAGGTGCGCGAGGTGGAGGACTGCCTCGCCTGGTGCGGCCGGCGGCCGGTGGAATGGCTGCTCGAGAACCACGAGGTCAGCGCGCGCTGGTGCCTCGTTCACGCCACGCACCTCGGCGACGGGGAGCTCGAGGGCCTGGCCCGATCGGGGGCGGTCGCCGGCCTCTGCCCGGTCACCGAGGCCAACCTCGGCGACGGCATCTTCCGCGCCGCCGAGTACCTGAGGAGGGGCGGCAGCCTCGGGCTCGGGACCGACAGCCATATCGCCATCGATCCGGTGCACGAGATGCGCCTTCTCGAGTACGGCCAGCGCCTGCGCGAGTTGGGGCGCAACGCCCTCGCCGGCGCGCCGCGGGCGAGCACCGGCGAGAGCCTGCTGCGCGCCGCGCTCGAGGGGGGCGCCCGGGCCTGCGGCCGGAGAATCGGCCGCCTCGCCGCGGGATCGCGCGCCGACTGGCTGGTCCTCGACGGCGACGCGCCGTTTTTTGCAGCGCGCGCCGCCTCAGAGCTGATCGACAGCTGGATCTTCGCCTCGAGCAGGCCCGCGGTGCGCGAGGTCTACGTGGCGGGACGGCGGGTGGTGGAGGCCGGCCGGCACGTGCGCCGCGATTCGGTCGCCGCCCGCTTTCGCTCTACCCTGGAACATCTGAGGAGCCGAGCATGAGCCTCGAAGACACGACGACGCCGTCAGCCCGCCCCGGAGACCTGCCGCTGGCCCGCACCGCCCTCGAGATCGAGGCCGGCCAGCTGCGCCTTGAGCCCCTGCGCCAAGCGTGCGCCGGGCCGGTGCGGCCGCGCCTGGGCGACGCCTCGTGGCGCGCCATCGCCGAGTCGCGGCGGGTGGTCGACGCCAAGGTGGCGGCCGGCGAGGTGACCTACGGCGTCAATACCGGCTTCGGCCGTCTGGCCCAAACCCACATCTCCGAGGACCGCCTGGAGGAGCTGCAGAGCAGCCTGGTGCAGTCCCACGCCACGGGCGTTGGCGAGCCTCTGGACGCGGCCACGGTGCGCCTGGTGCTGCTGCTCAAAATCAACGGCCTGGCGCGCGGCTTCTCCGGGGTACGGCGGGAAGTGGTGGGCCACCTGCTGAGCTTCCTGGAGCGCGACGCCCTGCCGGTAATTCCCGCCCAGGGCTCGGTGGGTGCGTCCGGAGATTTGGCGCCCCTCGCCCACCTCAGCCTGCCGCTTCTCGGCCTGGGCGAGGTCGCGATGGACGGCGGGGTGCTGAGCGGCGCCGAGGCCCTCGGGCGGCTGGGGCTTGAGCCCCTGAGGCTGCGCGCCAAGGAGGGGCTGGCGCTTTTAAACGGCACCCAGGTTTCCACCGCCCTCGCCCTGCGCGGCCTCTTCGCCGCCGAGACCCTGGCCTCGGCGGCGCTGGTCGCCGGCGCCATGACGGTGGAGGCCGCGCTCGCCAGCCGCCAGCCCTTTGACGCGCGCATTCACGAGGCGCGCGGCCAGATCGGCCAGATCACCGCGGCGGCCATGCTGCGCGACCTGCTGCTCGAGAGCGAGATCGGCCTCTCCCACCGCGACTGCGACCGCGTGCAGGACCCCTACTGCCTGCGCTGCCAGCCCCAGGTGATGGGCGCCTGCCTCGACCAGATGAAAGAGGCCGCGCGCCGCCTCGAGATCGAGGCCAACGCCGCGTCCGACAACCCGCTGATTTTTCCCCGCGAGGAGGAGATCCTCTCGGGCGGCAATTTCCACGCCGAGCCGGTGGCCATGGCGGCCGACAATCTGGCCCTCGCCATCGCCGAGATCGGCTCGCTCTCGGAGCGGCGGGTGGCGCTTCTGGTGGACACCTCCATGAGTCAGCTGCCGCCCTTTTTGGTAGCCGAGCCGGGGGTCAACTCGGGCTTCATGATC
>JBCCLG010000649.1:0-3747 GCA_039027015.1 Acidobacteriota bacterium
AAGGGGTTGCCCGCGACGATCCTCGCCAGCTCACGACCCGAGCGCACGATCACCGGCGCTCGACACGGCAAGGCCTCGGCGATCGCTTTCTCGAGGTAGGGCGCGAGGTCAGCGCCAGGGTCGGCGCGGGAATCCTCGGGAGGCCTGAAAATCAGGTTACCGCTCTGGATATAGGTCCTGACGTCGCGCCAGCCCAGGGCTTCGGCGAGCGATCTCAACCCGGCCATCGGGAGCTTATTCTTGCCTCCCACGTTGACGCCTCGAAGCAGGGCTACCGCCGTGCGGTCCCCCTCCTCACGGCGGCTGTCCGGGCTGTCGCTGAGGGAACTCATCGGGTCACTCGCTGGATCACGGCCCTGCTTCTCCCGCTCGAGGATCGATCTCGAGCCACATGTGGCGCTTTGCCAGGAAGTCGCCCGCGGGGGTGCGGATCGCCAGCGGCTCGCTGCCAAAAGTCCGGAAGCCGAGCTTTTCATAAAGCGCCACGGCCGCGCCGTTGCTTTCGGTGACCGTCAGAGTCACCGCGCGCACGCCGGCGCGCCTCCGCGCTGCGCCGAGCGCCGCGGTCACGAGCGCCTGGCCCGCGCCGAGCCCCCGGGATGTCTCAAGAACGTAGAGGGCGATCAGGCGCGCCTTGTGGGCGGTTTTGACCCGCGCTGAAAACTCGAGCGCCACGGTACCCACCAGGGCGTCGCCCCGAAAGGCTCCCAGCGCGCAGCTCGCCTCGCTCTCTCGGCCGAGCCTTTGGCGCCACCAGGAGGTTGGAAACGAAGCTCTCTCCTCCAGGGTCGAGGTGAAGGCGTCGGCCGCGTGCCGGTAGCCGTGCAGCATCAGCTCCCGGTAGGCCTCCACGTTCTCAGGAGTGAGGGTCACGATCCGCACGGCGCTCAGGGTATCGGATCGAGCAGCTCCGCCCGCGCCCCGATCGCCGACGCGATCGGGGCTGGGTCCGTGCGCTCAGCCAGGAAAACCGCGCTGGCTGAGCGCCCCGCCATCATTCGCAGTTCGGCGCGCGTGGGGTGTAGGAGTCGTCGTAGGTGAAGACGCAGCGCAGGGTGCCGGGCTCCTCGTTGAGGATGCCTCCTACCAGCTGGCTAGCGCCAAAGCTGAGCAGCTGCCCGCCGAGCTTCGCGACGGCATTCCCTGTGCTCGTGAACCTGGATTGATGAGCATCGAGAAAGTACCCGAGCCCGATAGCCTGCACGGCGGTTGCGCCTGACGGACCCTCCGCGCTCAGGGTAGACCCAGTGACCGTGACGCGAGCACTGCCCAAAAGCCTCAGGGCAACGGCAGAGCCATCGCCGGTCACGCGGAAGCTGCTGCCTTGGATGTCAACGCTGCTGTCGTCTGCTGCGAATCCACCGACGCTGATTCCGCCCGCGGAGCTTCCTGCAACGCTGGCGCGAACGTTATTCAGCTGGGCCTTGGAGCCCTCCACGACCTGAACCGCCGTGCCCGCCCCGCTGCTGCCGCCAACAAGGATGGCGACGACGCTCTCGAGCACAACGTCGGCCTGGTTTCCGACGCTCAGGGCTGTATTGCTTCCGCCCTGCGCTCTCATGAACACAAAGGAATCGGTCACCACGGCGCCGCCGCCGCCGAACAGGAAACCGACGGCGTTGCCGGTTGAGCTGACCCGCACAAAGACCTCGTTCAGGCGAGGACTGGCGTCGATCACCCGCACTCCGACGGCATCCGTTCCATTCTCAACCTCGACGTTGACTTCGGTGAGCAGGAAACGGCTCGCGCGAATATCGATGCCGACTCCTGAAGAGCTGGAGGTGCTGCGCACCGTCAGCTCTCGCAGCTCGGCGGCCACGTCGGAAGCAACGGTCACCACCGCGTTGGAAGCGGACAGATTGACCGAAGACTCGATCAAAGTCACGTCGCGACCCGAGCCCTCGACGTCGACGAAGCTGCGCATCACCAGCTGCTGGCCGCCGAGATCGTAAAAGCCCGGCTCCACCTTGACCAGCGCCGGCGGATTGGCGGCGGCCACAGCCGCCAGAAGGGCCGCGCCGTTGGCCGCGGGCGTCAGGTTGCCGTTGACCACGGTGGTGTTGGTAAAAGGAGGCGTCGCGGCGCTCGCAACGCCGGCGATTAAGAGAGCGCACGGCAGCGCCAAAGATATGGCGCCGCCACAAGATCAAGATCTCAGCCGATGGAATTCGGCAGCGGCATGGAGAAAGCTGACTTCACAGAGTCGGCAGGCCAGCCGAGGACGGCTCGAAACCTGCGGATCTGCGGCCCGGCCAGCGCCTTTCTGATCGAAGCACCCTCAATCCCGGAGAAAACTATGAAATGCACCGCGATGCGGCGACTCATCCTGATCGCGCTCCTGGCGGCGTCGCCGGTATGTGCCGGCGCCCAGACCCTGGCCAGCGGCACGTTCGATCTCCCGAGCTCGACCGGCCCGGGCCACCCCGACTTCAACTCCGCGCTCACCGCCATGCACGCGATTCCTCTCGGGGTCTCGGCCACGGCGGGTACGGAGATTCGCGTCAGCCTCCAGGACGTCAGCAGACCCGACATGGTGTGCGACTTGGAAGACAGCTTCGGCGACCTCTTTAGCGGCTGCGCCGCCGTCGACTGGCCGTTTGACGGCAGGCGCGGCATCAACCTGGTGGAGCTAGAGACCGCGGCGGGCCTCGAGACTCTCCACCTGCGGCTGAACGACACGCTGTCGGCAGATCCAGAGCCCGAGGGCCCCTGAGATCACTCCGCCGTGGACGGGTCCGTCCGCACGTGGAGTGGAGTTCTGCCGGCCGATCTCACCCCGGGCGGCTCCCTGCTGCTCGACTTGACCATGACAACCCTGGCGGACGACCCGGTCGTGATCGGTTACGAGGTCAGCGTCGGCGAACCTTCGCTGATCTTCCGCAGCGACCTCGAGTCCGGCAGCCTGGACGAGTGGTCCTCGTCCAGGCCCTGACCGACCCAGGTCAAGGGTCCGTCCAGAATGCCCTCGCCGCCGTGGGCGGAGTCGAGCACCCGGCCAGGCGGCCTGGCCGGATAGGTAAGTATGGAGGGAGGGTCCAGCGCGATCAGTCGCAGGTCGGCGTCCGCGCGGCGTAGGAGGCGTCGTAGGTGAACACGCAGCGCAGAGAACCCGGCGTCAAATTCGAAACGGAGCCCGCCAGCTGGCTGGCGCCGAAGCTGGCCAGGCCGGTGCCGACCTTGCGAACGGCAAAGACCGGGCTCGTGAAGTTCGACTGGTTGGCGTCGAGAGTGGCTATGTCGGTAATGAGAGCCGCGAAGTTGCTGCCCTCGAAGTTGGAGTCCGAAACTCGGGCGTCCACTCCGCCCGCGATCCAAAGGCCCGCCGCAAATTCACCCGCGGCGCGAAAGATGCAGTCTTTGACCTCCAGGGAGCTGGTGCTGCCGGCCGCGAGAATCGAAAAGAGCCCGGCCGAGAAATCCCCTCCCGAAGCGCTGGCGCGAACGTTGGTCAGCTGAGCCTCGGCCTCCTCTCGGACCCTCACTGCGATGTTCGACGCGGACGCTCCAAAAACGATGGAAACCACGCTGTCGAGCACAACATCAGATCCTCCGACGACGTGAAAGCCCAGGTTGGCCTGGCCCTGAGCGCTCACAAACGCGAAGGAGTCGGTCACCACCGCGCCGCTACCGCTGAATCTGAAGCCGGTGGCGCGGCTCCCGGAGCTGCCGCGCACAAAGACCTCGTTGATGCGTGGACTCGAGTCGAAGATGGAGACCCCGACGAACTGGCCGGACACGCCCGCCATC
>JBCCLG010000650.1:0-3745 GCA_039027015.1 Acidobacteriota bacterium
CCACGCTCTTGAGGCTGTTCATCGAGGCCACGATGCTCTGGGAGAAGAAATTCCAGAAGAGCAGGCCCGAGAGCACGTAGATCGGGTAGTTGAAGATGCCGAAGCGAAAGATGGAGCTGAAAACAGCCATCAAGACGCCCATCATCAGCAGCGGCTGAAGCAGGCTCCAGGAGAGCCCGAGGATCGAGCGTCGGTAGCGCACCTTGAGGTCGCGCATCACCAGATTCCAGATCAGGTCGCGGTAGTCGTAGATTTCGCGCATGGCTCGGAGGCTGAAAAGGCGGGTGCCGGAGGCGCTGTTCTACCGCGATCCCGAAGGACGCGCAAGGCTCACATCCGCATCCTGAGATCCGCGAATCTCATGCTAGCCTTGACCTTCACCCACCCTCGGGTTGGGCCTCACAGCTACAGCCTTGGCCGGGCAGCCGCAGCCTCGCTAAGGCAGCCGCATCGAAGAGACGGCTCCGAAAGCCGTCCATCGCGCGGTCTTCAATTCTCACGACTTCTTGCCTCAGCCTTTAACGTCTCGCCTCGCGAACCTCCCTCATGAGCGCCACTGGGCCGCCGCAGAATTCTGACCGCGGCCCGGCGATCCGAGGTCGAGGGGCCACAGCCTCACAGCCTTACTCACCGCGAAGCGCCGCCTTACGATGCGGCGCGCCTCGGTCCGCTGCGATCCACAAAACCGCATGCGGCCTGAGGCGCACGCCGAGGCGCCGCGTATCGACCGCCTCGCCGCGTCTGCCGGCACCCTCGCCGGCGCGGCAGCCCCAGGAGCCTTCCGATGCACATCGAACTGAACGACGAACAGAAAATGCTGCGCGAGGAGGTCCGCCGCTTCGCCGATGAAGTGGTGAAGCCCATCGCCAAGGAGATCGACGCCGAGGGCCGCTTCCCCTCCGAGATCCTCGGCCAGGCCGCCGAGATGGGCCTGATGGGGGTTGCGGTTCCCGAAGAGTGGGGCGGCGCCGGCATGGATCCGCTGGCCTATTGCCTGGTGATCGAAGAGATCTCCAGAGTGTGCGGCTCCACGGGCGTGATCCTGTCGGTCAACAACTCGCTGGTGTGCGACCCGCTGATGCAGTTCGGCAGCGACGAGCAGAAAGAGCGCTTTTTAAAACCCCTCGCCAGCGGCGAGAAAGTCGGCTGCTTCGCGCTCACCGAGCCCGGCGCCGGCTCCGACGCCTCGGCCCTGCGCACCCTGGCGCGCCGCGACGGTGACGACTACATCGTGAACGGCAATAAGGTGTTCATCACCAACGGTACCCACGCCGACATCGCGATCGTTTTCGCCAGCCTCGATTACGACAAGGGCCACCGCAGCATCGCGGCTTTTGTGGTGCCTCGGGAAACCGAGGGCTACTCCCACGGCGTCCACGAGTACAAGCTCGGCGTCAACGGCTCCGGAACCACCGAGCTGGCCTTCGAGGACATGCGCATCCCGGCCTCCTACCGCCTGGGTGAGGAGGGCGAGGGCTTCAAGGTCGCCATGGCCACCCTCGACGGCGGCCGGATCGGAATCGCCGCCCAGGCCGTGGGCATCGCCCAGGGAGCCTTCGAGGAGGCGGTGTCCTACGCCCGCGAGCGCGAGCAGTTCGGCAAGCCGATCTCGACCTTCCAGGCGATCCAGAACTACCTGGCCGATATGTCCACCGAGCTCGACGCGGCGCGCCTTCTGACCTGGAAGGCCGCGTGGGCGAAGATGAACCGCAGGCGCTTCAGCCTGGAGGCCGCCCAGGCGAAGCTCTTCGCCTCGCAGATGTCCCAGCACGTGACCGATAAGGCGGTGCAGATTCACGGCGGCTACGGCTACGTGCGCGAGTACAACGTCGAGCGCTTCTTTCGCGACGCGCGCATCACCGAGATTTATGAAGGCACCAGCGAGATCCAGAAGATGGTGATCTCCGACTGGGTGCTCAACAAGAGCTGAGCGGGGCTGGGCTGACGATGACCGACATGAATTTCGAACTCGACGAAGATCAGCGGCTGCTGCGCGACGAGATCCGGCGCTTCGGCGCCGAGCGCATCAGGCCCGGCACGGCCGAGCGTGACAGGAACCACGAATTTCCCTCGGACGTACTCGCCGAGATGGGGGAGATGGGCCTTCTCGGCATGATGGTCAGCGAGGATTACGACGGCCCCGGCATGTCGACCCTGACCTACGCCATGGTGGTCGAGGAGCTGGCGGCCTTCTGCCCGGCGATCTCGATCACCATGAGCGTCAGCAACTCCGTGTGCTGCTGGCCCATCGAGCATTTCGCCTCCGAGGCCGTGAAGGCCAAGGTGCTGCCCGAGCTGGCGAGCGGCGAGGCCCTGGGCGGCTTCGGGCTCACGGAAACGGGCTCGGGCTCCGACGCCGGCGCCATGAAGACCACCGCCCGGCGCGACGGCGACGAGTGGGTGATCGACGGCGAAAAGGCCTGGATCACCAACGGCGGCGTGGGCAAATATTTCGTCGTCCTGGCGCGCACCGACCCCGCGGCCTCGGGCACCCGCGGCATCTCCGCCTTCGTGGTGCCCTCGGACGCCCCCGGCTTTAGGGTCGGCGGCGCCGAAGAGAAAATGGGCCTCAAGGCCTCGAACACCACCACCCTCTACTTCGACGAGTGCCGCATTCCCGCCGACTACCTGATGGCCGGCGAAGGCGACGGCTTCCGCATCGCCATGCAGACCCTCGACCACTCGCGGGTGGGGGTGGCGGCGCAGTGCCTGGGCGTTCATCGCCGCGCCCTCGAGCTGTCGACCTCCTACGCCAAGGAGAGGGTGCAGTTCGGCGTGCCCATCGCCCGGCATCAGTCGATCGGCTTCAAGCTGGCGACCATGGCCACGGAGCTCGAGGCAGCCCGCGGGCTGACCTACCACGCGGCCACCCACGAGCACTCGCCGCAGGCCGGCCGGCTGGCTTCGCAGGCCAAGCTCTACGCCTCCGAGGCCGCCAACCGCGCCTGCTTCGAGGCGGTGCAGATCCACGGCGGCAACGGCTTCTCCGAAGACTACGAGGTCGCCAGGCTCTACCGCGACGTGCGCATCACCACCATCTACGAGGGCACCTCGGAGATGCAGCGCATGGTGATCGCCCGGCACGTGACCCGCTGATCGCCGGCGCGTCTATCCCGGCCGGCGCCGACCGGGCCGCCTTAGGTCCCTTCCGAAAGAGGCCCTCCTATGCTCCGCCGCCTCCTGCGCTCCAGGAAATCCTCGCCGGCCGATCCCGAGAAGGACGCGGCGCGCGCCGCGGAGATGAAGCGCCTTCTGGAAGAGAAGGACCACGACCGCGCGGGCGCCCTCTACAGGCAGCTCGACGAGGGTCAGAAGTCGCGGCTCTGCCGTTCGCTGGTCGGGCCGCTGCTGCTCGCCGGCCGCGAGAATCAGATGCGCCAGCTCTGCCATATCTACCGCGCCGAGCCGGAGTTCGGCCGGCGGGTCGCCGATCCTCTGGGGATCGACCTCGAGGCCTTCATGGCGCAGCAGACAGGCGCGCGGAGCGGGCACTCCTGAGGAGAGGCTTCGGGCGAGAGGCGCGGGAACCTTTCCCGCGCGCCGGGAGTCCAGGGGGTCCAAACCCGATCGACCTCCGATTCCGATCCTCAAGGAGCCTTCCCATGCGGAACCTCACCACCGCGCGGCTGGCGCTCGCGCTGCTCGCTCTCACCGCCGCCTCTTGCGCCCACAGGGGGCCCGTACCCCAAACGGGCGACCTCTCTTTCCGGCTGCTGTGGCAGGGAGACGCCGATCTCGACCTCCA
>JBCCLG010000651.1:0-3734 GCA_039027015.1 Acidobacteriota bacterium
CAGACTCAGCCCTCTTCCTCCTACCCAGCGCTCACCCTTGCCCGCCGCGCGGGCATGGTGTCGCGCCTTGCCCGCAAGCTGGCGGGAGCCGCCGTGCGCGGGCGGTGGAACGCGCATCCCCATCCCGACGATCGTCACAACGTCAGGCGGCTGCTCTACGCCTCGGCGTCGGAGAGGGCCCACTGCCCGCTCTGCGGCTACGTCGGCGGCTTTCTGCACCACGCGGGTCGGCCGCGGCAGATCTGCCCGGCGTGCGGCAGCCGCGCGCGCCACCGGGTTTTTAGCCTGGCCTTCGACCGCTGGCAGGAAAAGCACGGGGCGCAGGGCTTTGAGCGCTGCCTGCACCTGGCGCCCGAGCCCTGCCTCGATCCGCGGATCGAGAGAGCGTGCCGCGTTCGCGTGACGGGGGACCTCAACCCCCAGCGCGGCGATTTGGCCTTTGATCTCTGCGCCCTGCCCGTGCGGGACGAGAGCTTCGATTTCGTTTTTGCGTCCCACGTTCTGGAGCACATCGTCGACGATCGAGCGGCTCTCAGGGAGTGCCTGCGCGTGCTGAGGCCCGGCGGCCTGGCGGTTTTGCCGGTGCCGATCACCGCCGCGGTCACCGAGGACTTCGGCTTCGTCGACGCCTCCCGCAACGAGCACGCCCGCGAGTGCGGGCCCGACTATTTCGACCGATATGCCGAAGCGGGCTTCGAGGTCGAGGTGTGGACCGGCGAGCAGGTGGGCGACGTCGAGCGGTACGCTCTTCTGACCTGGGTCGACGGCGAGCCTACGGAGCATCAGATTCCCTTCTGCCGCAAGCCGCTCTGATGGCGCCGCCGCAGCTTTCTCGATGGCGGGCGATCGCGGGCGGAGCGGCGACCCTGGCTCTGCTCTCCCTGGTTTTGGCCGGCGCCGGCTGCGCGCCGGGTGACGACGGGGGCTCTGGCGCGTCGGCCCCTGAGCGGGCTATGCGCCTCGAGCGCGCCGAGAGCCTCGACGTCCTGCGCGCCCGCAACGCCGAGCACGTCGAGGAACCGGCGTGGGCGAGGCTCTATTGGGCCCGGGTGCTCGATCGGCGGCCGAACGACCGCGCCGCGCTGTGGGGCTTTGCGCGGGCGGCGACGCGCGGCGCGGAGGCCGGCCTGTCGGAGGCGAGAGGCGCCCTCGAAAGGCTGATCGCCCAGGGCGAAGCCGCGGACGACGCTCGTCTGCTGCTGGCGAGGACTCTTCACCTTCTGGGGGACTCCGCGGCGGCGCGCGTAGCTCTGCACGGAATGGACGGAACCGAGGCCCTCGGCCTCGTCGCTCTCTCGTGGCTCAACTCGGAGCCCGAGCGCGGCCTGGAGCCCGCGCGGGCTGCATTGGCCGCCTCGCCGAGCGACCCCGATCTGCATTTGCTGGCGGCGCGTCTGGCGCTGCGGGCGGGCGATCCTGAAGGCGCCCTCGGCCACGCCCGCGAGGCCCTGCGGCTTGCGCCCCTGCGCTCGTCGGCTGCCTACCTCGTGGCCCGGGCGCTCGCGGCCCGCGGCGAGGCGGCCGAGGAAGCGCTCGAGACGGCGGCCCTGCTCTACGGCCTCGAGAATCCAGGACCCGATGTCGAGCAGGCCCTCGCGGCTCTGGAGAAACTTCCCCCGGACCCTCGGATCCACCTGCGGCGGGTAGAGCTGCTCCTCGCCTCCGGCCGAGCCGGTGAAGCCCGCGCCGCTCTCGACCGCGCCCTGCCGCCCGCGGCGGCCTCCCGCCTTCTGAGGCTCGCCGAACGCGCCCAAAGGGCGGGGGATCTCGGTCTGGCCAGGCGCCTGATCGAGCTGGCCCTCGCGCACGAGCCCGACTCCGCTCGAGCCTGCGGGATGGCGGCCGAGCTGGCCTTCGCCGCCGGTGACCTCGTGGCCGCGTCGGGCTTCGCGGAACGTCTCGCCGAACTCTTCCCGGACGCCGCCGCCGCGGCCCACGTGCGCGGCCTCCTCGCCCTCACTCGGGGCGAGGAAGGCGCGGCGGAGCTGGAGCTGGAGCGGGCCGTTTCGCTGGCGCCCTTCATCGCCCGCTATAGGGTCGCGTGGCTCGAGGCCCTGTGGACCGCGGGCCGCCGGCAGGAGGCTCTCCGCGGGCTTGAGGACGCGCCGGCGGCGGCGCCTGAACTGGCGGCCTTTCGCCAGCGGAGGCGACTTTGATCGGCGGGCGGCGGGCCCTCGCTGGCCCCTCGGCTCTCCTCGCCCTGCTCGGCGCGCTCGCCTGCTCGCGGCCTCAGTCGGCTGCGGAGGCGCCGATGGACTCGGCGGCGGAGGCCGCGACTCCGGAGGCCGCGCGGCAGCAGGACGCGCCGATCGCCTACCGGGACGTGACCCTCGAGAGCGGGGTCGACTTCGAGCATTGGGACGGCCGCTCGGGGCGCCGCTACTATCCCGAGACGGCGTCTGGAGGCGGCGGGCTCTTCGACGCGGACGGCGACGGCGACCTGGATCTTTACCTGATCAACGGCGCCACCACGCCCGGCTCGCCCCCCGGCCGCCAGCCGCGCAACGCCCTCTACCTTCAGCAGTCCTCGGGCCCTGGGGGAACCGGCGCTCCGCGCTTTGTGAAGGCCTCCGCCGCGGGAGTGGACGACCCCGGCTTCGGCATGGGGCTGTGCGCGGCCGACCTCAACGGTGACGGCCTCGCCGACTTTCTTCTCACCAACTTCGGGCCCGACCGCCTGTTCGTGAGCCGCGCAGCCGCCTCGGGCCCGCCGGACTGGACGAGCGTTCCGATGCCCGGCGAGCGCTGGGGCACCGGCTGCGCCTTTGGGGATCTCGATGGCGACGGCGATCTCGACCTCTACGTGGCCAACTATCTGGCCGTCGACTTCGACCGTCACCCCACCTGCGGCGACCCGGCCCGCGGCCTGGCGAGCTATTGCCGGCCCAGCGCCTTTGCCGGCCAGGCCGATCAGCTCTACATGAACCGCGGCGTCGGCGCAGACGGGGTGCCGCGCTTCGAGGAGGCGGGCGCCGTGCGCGGGGTGATCCAAGGCTCGGACGAGAAAGGCTTCGGCGTTCTGATGAGCGACTTCGACGACGACGGCGATCTCGATATCCTGGTGGCCAACGACGGCACCCCGAATCGCCTTTACGCCAACGACGGCCGCGGCTTCCTGGAGGACGCGGGGCTGTCTTCGGGGCTGGCCCTCAGCGGCGACGGCATACCCCAGGCGAGCATGGGGCTCGACGTGGGCGACGCCGACGGCGACGGCAGGCTCGACGTGATGATGACCCACTACGCTTTTGAATCGAACACCCTCTACCTGAACGCCGGGCGCGGGCCCGGCCGCGCGCTCTACGACGATCGGACCGCCGACTCGGGCCTGCACGCGCCGTCGTACCTCTCGGTGGGCTGGGGGGTGCGCTTTTTCGACGCCGACAACGATGGCGACCTGGACCTGGCGGTGGCCAACGGTCACGTGCTCGACAACGCCGAGCTCTTCGACGTCCGCACCTCCTACGCCCAGCCCGACCACCTCTACACGAACGACGGCGCCGGGTCCTTCACCGAGGCTTCGGCGGGCGTCCCCGGCTTCGCCGCGCCCGAGCCCACGGTCAGCCGCGCGCTGGCGACCGGCGATCTCGACGACGACGGCCGCCTGGATCTCCTGATCACCACCACCAACGGCCGTCCGCGCCTGCTGCGCGGCGTCGGCTCGGCGCCAGGCCGCTGGCTGGGCGTGCGTCTTCTGGGACCCGTGAGCAACACCTTCGCGATCGGCGCGCGGGCCC
>JBCCLG010000652.1:0-3723 GCA_039027015.1 Acidobacteriota bacterium
ATGTCCTCGTCCATCTGGCCGTTCAGCTCGGCCAGAAAAACGCCGTAGGAGGCGAGATCGTCAACCTTGCGAATGTCGAAGTGCACGCCGACCACCAGGCGGCCCTGGCTCTCGAGGTCGAAGCGCAGCTGCCGGGCCTGCTCGGCCACCGCGGCCGAGGAGGCCCGAGCCTCGTCCTCGTCGGAGAGGTTGAAGCGGCCGTCGATCGACAGGGTGACCGGGATGCCGCCCTCGAGTCCGGGTATCTCCAGCCGCTCGAGGGGCTGGGCCGCCCGCGCGTTGAGGCGCGCCACCGGCAAATAGGCTTCCTCGATCCCGGCGTCCTTGAGCCGCGCCAGGACGCTGGCGGTCAGCTCGGCGGAGTCCGCGCCGACCCAAACCGACGAGACCTCGTTCTTGGTCAGGCGCGAGGTACCCCCCGAACAGGCCTCGAGGACCACGATCAGCAGCAGCGCGAGCGCGAGGCGCGACGGCAGGCTCCTCCTCCTCATGGGTCGGATGTTAGCAGCCCGGCCGTCTCCGGGCGCTCGAGGGGAAGTCGCACGATCACCCGCAGTCCGCCCCGCGGGCGGTTGCGGGCCTCGATCTCGCCGCCGTGCTCCTGCACGATGCGCCGGGTGATCGCCAGGCCCAGCCCGGTGCCGCTTTCGTAGGTGGAGAAATACGGCTCGAAGATGCGCTCGAGCTTCTGCGGGTCCACCCCGGGCCCGCTGTCGGTGACCCTCAGCTCGGCCCGGGCGCCCTCGGGCGACGGGACGCGCGCCACCTCGAGCACCACGGTGCCGCCCTCGTGGGCCGTGGCGCGCAGGGCGTTCTCCATCAGGTTGCGCACCGCGCGGCCGAGAAGCTTCTTATCGAAGCGCGCGTCGAGCCTCTCGAGGGCGGCGGCGCCGTCTCCGCCCTCGCCGCCGCGGCGAAACTCCACCTGCACCCCGGAGCGCGGCGCGTCGCGGTAGAAGGCCGCCAGCTCGGCCATCGCCTCCACCAGGTCCCCGGTCTTGAGGTCGGCCGAGGGAATGCGGCTGTAGATCGAAAACTCGGAGGCGATCTCCCGCAGCTCGTCGACGTTGCGCAGAATGTTGTCGCAGCAGCGCTCGAGCACCTCGTCCAGGCGCTCGGGCGAGGCGCGGTAGACCTGCTGCAGATGCTCGGTCGACAGGCGGATGGGGGTGAGGGGATTCTTGATCTCGTGGGCGATGATGCGCGCCATCTCCGCCCAGGCCTCGAGACGCTGGCCGCGCAGCTGCTCCGTGGAGTCCTCGATGACCAGCAGCGCCGCGGGATTCTCGCCGCCGGGAATCGGCACCCAGGCGAGGGTCCACTCGAAAACGTCGACCCGCTCGTCGCTCGGCCGCAGCTTGACCTCCTCGGATTTGGGCTCTCGGCTGCCCGCGGCCTCGAGCACGAAGGCGCGCACCGGGGCGAGCAGCTCGCTGCGCCCCAGGGCCTCCCCCAGGGCGTCGCCGGCGGCGGTGCCGAGCAGATCGCGCGCCACCCGGTTCTGCAGCGCCACGCGGTTTTCCGCGTCCACCGACACCACCGCCGAGGTGATGTTGTCGAGCACGCGCTCGACGAAATTCTTCTCGCGCTCGAGCCCGCGCCGGCTGGCCGTCACCCGCTCGGCCATCTCGCCGATCGCCGCGGCCAGGGACTGCAGCTCGGTCTCCCGGGGCTCCACCGGCTCGTAGGTCTCGTCGCGGGCGATCCGCCGGGTGCCCTCGATGAGCTGCACGATCGGCTCGGTGAAGCGCCTGCTGAGCCGGCCGGCCACCGCCAGGGTGAGCAGAAAGAGCGAGCTGGTGACCAGGAGCGCCCGGCGCCGCATCAGCCCCAGCTCGCGGGCCGCGTCCTCGTCCTGCTCCACCAGCGGCACCGAGAGGAAGAGGTTCTGCTGGCTGGAGACGATGCCGGGCACGTCGATCGGCGTGTAGACCTCGAGATAGGTGAGGTCGCCGGTCTGCTGGCGGCGGAACCGAAGATCCGAGCCGAGCAGCGAGAGGCCGGTATAAACCTCCCCGGGAATGCGGCTCGGCAGCAGCCCGGCGGTGAACATCTCCTGCTGGCTCGAGGCGTAGAGGCGGCTGCCCCAATAGAGATTGACCTGATGGCCGACCAGGCCGCCGATCCACTCCAGCAGCTCGCGGTGCACCTGGGTGCCGATCAAGAAGCCGGGCTCGAGGCCGCGCAGATAGTCGATCAGCAGGGTGCGCGCCGAGACCATCGCGTTGCGGGCGTCGGCCAGCTGGTTATCGCGCAGGCGCTGCTCGGCGCTCTGCAGCAGGAAGAGGTTGAGGGCGATCATCGGCAGCAGCAGGAGCAGGGTGAACACCAGGACCAGGCGCCGGGAGTAGGAGCGCAGGCCGTCGCGCACCAGCCCACCGAGATCGCGGGGCGCCGCGCCGGCCAGCGCCGCCGCGCCGACCAGCAGGAGGATCGGCACCAGATTCATGGCGATCAGCCCGACGCGCTCGAGGGCTACCCGCGGGCTCAAGGCGGGCAGAAAGAGCGCGTCGATGCCCTCGGAACCGCGCTGGGTCCAGCACCAGGAGTCGCCGTCCGGGGTCTCGCGCCGACCGCACCTTTCGCCCTCCACCACCGCGGCGGCCAGGGAGGGCGCCTCGTCCCACGGGCTCAGCCTCGAGCGGCCGCCCAGGTCGTAGAGCGCGTAGCGCGTTTCCGCCGGCAGACCGTCGGCGGTTTCGCTGCGCGGCTTGCCCCGCACCAGGTTGCGCTCCAGCTCGCGCCGCTCGTCCACCGAGCGCCTGAAACCGGGCCGCGGCATGAACCAGAAGCTCACCTGACCCCACAGCTGGCCGCCGGAGAGCAGCAGGCCCTGCCCCTGGATCATGCCGTCGCGCCACGGCGGCATGGGCCAGCGGGCGGGAGAAGGCAGGGGCTCGCCCGCGGCGGTGAAGGCGAGGCCGAAGGAGAAGAACTCGCGCTGCCCGCCCGCGCTCTCCACCACCACCGCCGAGAGGCCGTCGCGCTGCGGCAGCGGCGAAGCCCGCCACAGGGCGTAGGGTAGATCGCTCGGGTCGGTCGCCTCGCCGGCGGGCGGCGGGGTGATGCGGTCGACCTCGAAGCCGTCGAAGAAGCCGTGCAGCTCGATCAGAAGATCGTTCAGCTCGTCGCCCGAGGGCGGCGCCAGGATCGGCAGCACCTGGGTCTCCAGGCGGTCGCGCACCACCGAGCGGTGGGCGACCTGCCAGGCCAGGCCGGCGGCCACCGAAGCCAGGATCACCAGGCCGACCAGGCGACCGGCGCGCAGCCGCCGGCCGGCCAGCGAGGTCCACCACAGCGCCGCGAGGGCGCAGCCCACGGCGCCGCTCGCCGCGGCCAGGGGCAGAGAGTCATGGGCCGCTGAGGCCACGAGCAGCGCCGCCGCCGCGGCAGCGAGCCAGCGGTCGGCCGGGCCGGGCCTCTCGCCCTGCGGGGCGCTCAGCCAGCCGCCCAGAAAAGCCAGGGCCACCGCCAGCGCGCTCCACTGCAGGTCGGGCCCCAGCTCCTGGCGGCCGGTGGCCAGCGGCAGCGCCCGCTGCAGCCGCGTGAGCCCCCAGACCGCGGCGGCGAAGAGCGCCGCGCCGCGCAGGGCGGCCAGCCGCGGAGACCGCGGCCAGGAGCCCCAGGCAGCGAGAAGAAATCCCGCCGCCACCGGCCCCAAAGTCTGCGGCTGCGCGCCGGACGCCGCCGCCAGCCCCACGCCCCCGAGGGTCCACGCCAGCA
>JBCCLG010000653.1:0-3713 GCA_039027015.1 Acidobacteriota bacterium
CGCCCGCCGCGACCCGCGGGTCGTCTTCCTGGGCTCCGACCTCGGCCCCGGCACCCTCGACGCCATGAAGGCCGAGATGCCGGAGCGCTTCTTCATGGAGGGCGTGGCCGAGGCCAATCTGGTGGGCATGGCGGCCGGCCTGGCGCTCGAGGGGTTTGTTCCTTACGTCAACACCATCGCCACCTTTCTAACCCGGCGCTGCTTCGATCAAATCGTGGTCGACGCCTGCCTGCACCGGGCGCCGATCCGCCTGATCGGCAACGGCGGCGGCCTGGTCTACGCGCCCCTGGGGCCGACCCATCAGGCGATCGAGGACCTGGCCATCCTGCGGGCGCTGCCCCACATGACCGTGGTGGCGCCGTGCGACGCCCAGGAGATGGCGCGGCTCATGCCCCTCACCCTCGACCACCCCGGGCCGATCTACATCCGCCTGGCCAAGGGGCACGATCCGATCGTCAGCGATCCCGACCTACCCTTCGAAATCGGCCGCGGCCTGCGCCTGCGGCGGGGCGACGACGCTTTGCTCGTCACCACCGGCGTCACCCTCGGGCCCGCCCGCGAGGCCGCTGAGCTGCTGCGCTCCCGGGGGCTCGAGGTCGGCATCCTGCATCTGCCGACGGTCAAGCCCCTCGACGCCGAGGGCCTGCTGGACGCGGCCTCCGGGGTGCCCGCGATCCTCACCGTCGAGGAGCACTCGATCGTCGGCGGCCTGGGCGGCGCCGTCGCCGAGATCCTCGCCGAGTCGGGCCTTGCGTGCCGCCTTCGCCGCCTCGGGATCCCCGACGTTTTCGCGGAGAATTACGGCAGCCAGCGCGCCCTGATGGAGCGCTTCGGGCTGTCGCCGGACGGCATCGTCCGAGCCGTGCTGGACGCCCGCGGCGCCTGAGGATGGGCGGCGGCCGGTCCATGGAGTCCGAGAGCCAGCGCCCGGAGGCCCCGGTCGAGGAATCAGGCGGACGGCGATCTGCCCTGCCCTGGATCGTCGGCCTCTCGAGCAGCGTCGTCTTCTTTCTGCTGGCGGCCCGCGGGGTCGAGTGGCCGGCCCTGCGCTCGGCCCTCGCTGCCCTCACCCAGCCCGCGGCGCTCCTGCTCACGGCGCTGTGCGCCGCCCTCACCCTCCTGCGCCTGCCCGCCCGGGCCGCCCGCTGGCTGCTCCTGCTGAGGCCCCTCGGCGAGGTCACCTGGGCGCGCCTCGTGTGGGTCACCACCTTCGGCGCGACCCTCGACAACCTGCTGCCGGCGCGCGCTGGCGACTTCGCGCGCGCCGCCATCCTGCGTCGGGACGGCTTCTCGGCCTCCGGCGTTCTGGCCACCATCGTGGTCGAGCGGGTGGTCGACATTTTCGCCGCCCTGCTGCTGCTCGCCGTCACGCTGTGGGTCGTGCCCTGGCCGCCGTGGATCGAGACGGCGGCCCTCGCCACCGCGGCGATGGCCGTCGGCGCGGTGGCTGCGCTGCTTCTCGCCGCCCGCTTTCGGCGCCTGGCGGAAGGCCTGGTCCACCGACTCGCCGGACCGCTGCCAAGCGCCCTCGGCCACCGCCTCGAGGGCCTGGCGGAAGCATTCCTGGGCGGCCTCGACGCGGCGCTCAGGCGGCGGCATCTGCCTGGGCTGCTGGTGATCTCCGCCCTCATCCAGCTCACCCACCTGGCGGCGGCCTGGTGCCTGATCCTCGCTTGCGGCCTGGCCGCGGGGCGAGACGCGTGGACCGCCTCCTTCGCCGTCGCCACCTTCACCCTCTTCGCCGCCATGGTGCCGGCGGCACCGGGCCAGGCCGGCACGGTGCACTTCGCGGCCGTCTCCGCCCTCACCCTCATCGGCGTTGACCAGGCCGCCGCCCTGGCCTTCGCGATCCTCTACCACGCGGTGGGCTATCTGCCCACGACCCTCGTGGGCGGCGTCATGCTTTGGCGCGAGGGGCTCTCGTGGCGCGACCCGCCTGAGGGGGGGCCCGCGCCGCGGAGCTCTCACGTTATTGGAGCGAAATAACGCTGCGCCGGGTCTCCTGCGCCTCTGCGGCAAGTCGATCTATCGATTTCCGAGCGCCTTTCGCTCCCAACGCGTATCCCTCTGAAATAAAGTCGCTTAGATCACGCCTCATAGGATTCTTCGGACGCCCGGCACCGTCATCGATATGTCACGGGTGGCCCCGGGACCTGGACTCTCGAGCCGAGCTGCGACATGATGGAGGTTGGCGAATTTTTGCTAACAGTGGCCATTTTACAGCTCACTTCACAAAGTCACCGCCTCGCAAGCGCAGGGAGTGCCGGCCGATGCGGTCGAGTTTGGCGGTAGAGCTGAAAGCGTAGAAGGTCGCTGTTTTTGCGGACGCGCTCGGGGGCCTCGCCGCCCTCGCGCTGCGGGCATCACAGAAAGGGGCGACACCGTGGGCGATCAAAACTCCATTCAGCCATGGCAGAGGCGGGACTTCTCGCGCCGGGAGCGTGCGGCCTGCGGCATCGGAATGATCGCGGACCTCAAGGGGCGCCACCGCCACCGCGTCCTGCGACTGGCCCTCGAGGCGCTCGCCAATCTCGCCCACCGAGGCGCCGTCGGGGCCGACGGCACCACCACCGACGGCACGGGCGTTTTAACCCAAATCCCCTGGCGCCTCCTGCGCCTCGAGGATCCAAGGCTCCAGCGCTACGCCACGGGCGAGCTCGCCGTCCTCTGCCTCTTCCTGCCGCCCGGCGGCTGCATGGACCACGAGGGCGCTCGCTCCCTCGTCGAGGACACGCTCCGCGCGGGCGAGCTGAAGCGGGTCGCGTGGCGCCGCGTCCCCGTCGATCCGAGCGCCCTCGGCTACCTGGCGGCCGCGTCGAGGCCAGAGGTGGTGCACGTGGTGGTCGAGCGCCCGGCCTCCGTTGCGCAACAGGCCCGGAGCGAGCGCGGCGAGGCCTTTGAGCGCCACCTCTATCTGGTGCGCCGCCGCCTCGAGAAAGCAGCGGCAGCAGCCGGCTACGACGACCTCGCCGTGGTGTCGATGTCCCACCGCACGGTGATCTATAAATCGATGGCGGAAGCCTCCCGGCTGCCCGACTTCTATCCGGATCTGCGCAGTGCCGACTACGAGACCCGGATCGCGCTTTTTCACCAGCGCTTCTCCACCAACACCCAGCCCACCTGGCGCCTCGCCCAGCCGTTTCGCATGCTGGCCCACAACGGCGAGATCAACACCCTGCAGGGCAACTTCAACTGGATGCGCACCCGCGAGACCCAATTCGAGAGCGAGGTGTGGGGCGAGGATCTGCAGGATCTCCTGCCCGTTCTCGAGGCGGACGACTCGGACTCCGCGATGCTCGATAAAGCCCTCGAGCTGCTGGTGCGCTCCGGCCGCAGCCCGGAGCACGCGCTCTCCATGCTGCTGCCCGCCGCGCTGCGGGATCAGTCCAGGCTCGATGACGACATTCGAGCCTTTTTCGAGTACCACGCTCTTTTTATCGAGCCCTGGGACGGCCCGGCGGCCGTGGTCTCCACCGACGGACTCAAAGCCGTCGCCTCCATTGGTTAGGTACCAGTCGCTATTGAGAATTCCCAGGCGATTGATGGTACGAGAGGGACCTCCCATGGTATTATTGTCCTGTGTGCCTCCATAAATGTGGTAAAAAGGCTCTGTATTGTCCGTGGTGACTTTGTAAAACTGAGTGAGGGATAGGTTGGCTTTGTAGTCCCAGATTTTGCCTCGGTCATAGCTCTCATAAATCCCCCCATCACAG
>JBCCLG010000654.1:0-3712 GCA_039027015.1 Acidobacteriota bacterium
GCCCAACGCGAGAGAGGCCGCCCGTTCCCGGGCGGCCTCTCTAAAAAGCGGGACGGGCTGGAGCGCGCGCCGCCTGGCTAGCTATAGCTAGTTCATCTTGGAGAACGCCACGCCGATCGTGGTCGCGCCGGGGGCGCCGGTGACGGCCAGATCATCCTTGCCGTCGCCGTTAAAGTCGCCGGTCAGCACCTTGGCGCCGGCCGGATTGGCCCACTCGGCGAAGAAGGGAATCGAGGGATTGGAGTAGGTGTAGGCGCCGATGACCTCGTGCCTCGCCCACGGCAGGGTTTGCCAACCCGAGCCGCCGGCCAAGGCGAGGTCGCTCTTGCCGTCGCCGTTGAGGTCGCCGACGAGGAACTTCGCCGACGCATTGGAGCCCAGGATCGGGAAATCGCTCAGCCCCCAGTTGTATACCTCGAAGGTACCGTCGCCCCGGGAGAAGGCGGTGGGCTGCGTTCTCCACCCGCCGCCTCCCGCGGCTGCGAGATCGGCCTTGCCGTCGTTGTCGAAATCGCCGCTCACCACCTGCACGCCGCTCTTGGTGGTCCAGCTGGCAAAGCCGTCGATCGGCTCGTTCGTCACTCTCCAGTCGAGGTTCTCGAAGACCGACTGTGCCTCGGCGGTGTGGAAGCCGAGAGAGTAGAAGTAGCTGTCGCCCCCCTTGCCGTGAAAGCCCATCAGGCCGTGGTTCAGGGTCACCAGCTGGCAGCTGCCCGACCTGGTGCCGTTGCTGATCACCGTTCCCTTGTTGGTGATCAGCTCGAGGTAGAAGACCCGATCGTGGCCGCTGTAGCGATCGGTGCAGATTTCCGCGTTGACCACACGGGTGCCGGCGCCCAGCGCGAGAGACTCGGTGTAGTTGCCGGAGTTGCCGCCGTGGTAGAGCACCGTGCCGTCGGAAAAGGTCAGCTCGAGACCCTTGACTCGGTCTTGGGCCCTGATGCGCGCCGCCGTCACCTCGAGGTACCGGCCGGTGTGGAGGCGTCGCTCGATCATGTGGCGGTAGTCGAATCGCCAGCCGCGGCTGTTGTTGCCGACGGCGGGCGTGGTCTCGACGTGCTGCTCCGGCGAGTTGGCCTGCCACACATCTTCCACGCTGCGGTCGTGATAGTTCACGTAGACGGAGGTCGTGATTCCGCGGCTGTCGATCTGGCCGAGTAGATCGGCCATCTGATGCCCGTTGGTGGGCACCGCGAAGTCAACACCCGAGCCGAATTCCTGGGTGCAGGTGGCCTGGCCGCCGTCGAAGTGGCCGCTGCCGCTGGTCACGGTCCAGGCGTCGGTGGCCCTGTTGCGGCAGGCGTAGCGCAGGCTGTAGCTGCAGATCACGTCGTTAAAGCGCGGGTCCTGAAGGTTCTCGTTGACCACGGCGCAGTCGCCGTTGCCGTTCGGCTGATTCGTCCGCCACGACCACACCATATGCTCGGCCCTCACGTCGTTGCCCTGCAGGGCCTCCTCGCCGTGAAAGTTGTAGAGCTCAAAAACGTTGTGCCCCGCCGCCATGTAGTCGGCGACGTTGTCCCGGGTGAAAACCTGCTCTGAGTTGCCGCCGTTGATGTTGAGCATGGTGTTCGGATCGTGAATCAGCGTCATACGGCCCCGATCGTAGAGGGCCCCGCTCTCGGTGGGGTTTTTCGACTTGTCATATTGCTTCTGCCAGCGGGTGCCTTCGTACTCGAGACCCACGTGCACCCAGCGACGGAAGCGGCTGCTGCCCGGGCATTCCTCGACCTTTCCGTTGCCGGCAAAGACGATGACGTTCTTGCCTTCGGCGAGGATGTCGGCCTTGCTGAGAAATTCGGGCTCGATACCGTGGCGCCCCGGGCACCTGGGATCTTCCGGGATCCGGCCCGGGCGCGGCTGGTAGATGTAGTCGCCCAGCCGATTCTCGAGCTTCTCTCCGGTATTGAAGTAGGCGTCATCCATCTCGAGCTTCAGGAAGATGACGGCGTTGGGGTTGGCCTGGATGAAGTGCCGGATCTGGTCGAGACCCTCGTTGAACTTTTTGTCCTTGATACCGCAGACCCCGTGGCAGAGGCGGAGGTTGCCGCCCGCGTCTTTGCGCGGGTCGTACTCCATCTGCCGGGCTCCGGCCTCGAGCAGGTGAATCGGCGCGTGGGTTTGGTTGGGGTCAAAGTATCCCCACTCGAGCGCGCTGTAGGCGTTGTGAGCGCCGACCCAGGTGGTCCTATTAAACGTCTCGTTGGTGTCGAGGAACTCCTGGCGGGCGAGCGCCCTCTCTCCCCACTCGGCGGCGTGCGCGGGGCCCGCCAGCGTCAGGGCCATGGCGAGGGTGGGAAGGGCTGCTTTCAAGGCTCGTATTTTCGAAAAAGGCATGGTCGTGATTCCTGTGGTGTCTTGCGTGAGAAGAGTGACGATCGCGTGCATCGAAGCGGCCGGTGGCGCGTCGCGAGGAGTTCCCGAGGGCGCCTCGGAGGTGGCGCCTTGAGGGTGGCGCCCCGCTTTCGATGGGGGGATTTTGCGATCGGCGCTTCACGCGATCGACTCAGCTTGAAAGAGGAGACCTTTTTCTTGGATCGAGGGTCCACAGACCGCTCTCGAGGAACGTCTCCACTCGCAAGTTGAGCCCTTGAAGACTCCTGTAAACGACTCATTGAGCGAAATTTACGCTCACTGCATCCGCACGGAGTCCCGGCGCAGCCGCCGAACCTCGTGCGCAGAGACCGCCCTCCAAAATCCATAAGGCCCTCGACAGTCTCCGCAGACTCGAGGTCTCCGCTCGCGTCTCAAGACCCCGCAGTCAGCCCTCTCCACTCCAGGCTCACCCGCAACAGCCACCCCACTTCGACTCGGCGGGACTCACAAACCCTTCATTCATGCTGCGTCTGCGGCGGCAACAGCGCGGGCTGAGGAGCTTCCTGGACTTGACGCCGGGCGGTTCGAAAGGCTCGGTTCGGAATCAGCCTTCGGCTGCCGGGCTCACGGAGCGGCGGGCTCGAGAGACTTCATGGACTCCAGGGACCGCAGCGCCAGCGCATGATCCGGTCCATATCTTTGACGGAAAAATAGCCAGGACTCCTCGAAGAATCGGCGCGCCTCGTCGTTTGCGCCCTGCCCTTGGCGAACCCGCGCCAGGTCAAAAAGCGCGATGCCGTCGTTGCGCCCTTCCGTCAGTTCCCGGTACCGCCCGATGTGGGGCTCGGCCTCGTCGAATCGCGCCAGCTCGAGCAGGGTGGCGTAGATGGCGCGCTCGGCGTAGCCGGACACCGGTTCGCTCTCCAGCAGACGGAGCCTCTCGAGGTCTGCGATCGCTCCGGCCTCGTCGCCGTCAAGGGCCCGCGCCCAGGCCAGCTGGCCGAGACACTTGCGGGTAGCCGGATGCGAGGGGCCGCCGGTGGCGGCGGCCAGGGATCTGCAGCGCTCCTGGGATTCGACGGCCTCCGCGAAGAGGCCCGCTCGGCGCTGGGCGATCCCCGCGGTCTCCCAAACGCGAGCGCGGCTGAGCTGATCTTCCGCCTGCTCGGCCAGGCGCAGGGCCAGCCGGGTCTCCTCGAGCGCCTCGTCGTGCCGACCTTGATCCCCGAGGGCGAGAATCAGGTTGCGACGGCTGCGCAGCGGCCTCGAATGGCTCGGGCCGAAGCCGGCTTCCAGGGAGCTGATGGCCTCGCGGAAGTGCGCCTCGGACCTTCGCCAGGTGGGCAGAAACTGCTCGATGAGCCCCAGATTATTGACCGCCGACCCGAGCAGCGCC
>JBCCLG010000655.1:0-3709 GCA_039027015.1 Acidobacteriota bacterium
CGCGGTGAGCAGGCCGAGGGAGAAGCTCTCGCGATAGCCGTCGGCCTCGAGCGCGGCGAAGAGCAGGCCGCCGAGGGCCAGGATGGTGACCCCGGAGCCGCCGGTAAAGACCGTGAAGAAGGCGCAGACCACCGCCGCAACCACCGCCGTGCCGCCGGGGATCCAGCCGACCCAGGCGCGGAAGACGCCGATCAGCCGCTCGGAGGCGCGCCCTTCGGCGAGCAGAAAACCGGTGAGCGTGAAGAGGGGAATCGCCGGCAGGGTGGGCGATACCGCCAGCCTGTAGGTCTCCACGGGAACGGCGGCGATCGGCACCGCGTCGATCATGAAGAGCAGGACCGCGGCGCCGCCTAGAACGGCGAAAATCGGCGCGCCGAGGGCCATGGCTATCGCCAGAACGGCGATCACCGGAGCGGCGGGGCGGAACTCCATCACCTCGGGGTGAAGCCCTAGCCAAACGCCCCCCGAGGTAACGAGCGCCGCCAGGCCGCGCGCCGCCCAGCCCTCGCAGCGCCACACCAGGCGCAGAGCGATGAGCGTCAGGGTGACCGGCAGAACCGCGAGCATCGCCCACACCGGAATGCCGTAGACGACGGTGTCTCCGAACTCCTTCTCGGAGAGCATGAACTGCCAGCTCGAGAGAACCAGAAGGGCCGTAACCCCCGCGGCCACCGCCGACGCGAAACCGCTCGCCAAGCGCCGCGCCGGGCCCTCGGGAAGCAGCTGTCCGGTCGCCAGGGAGAGGAGCCGACCTTCGCTGGCCGCCAGCGCGGCGCCGACGAAGGCCAGCCACAGGGTCAGGTGCTGCACGAGGGGCAGCGCGCCGGGAATGCCGCCGGTGCCGCCCGAGCCGGTGCGCAGCAGCATCTCGGCGACCAGGAGAGCCACCATAGCCAGCAGGATGAGGCCCGCGAAGAGGCTCTCCGCGCGGTCGAAGAGGCGGCGAAAGGCGGCGACCGCGCCGGGCGGCGCCGGCTCCGCAGAAGAGTCTTCGGGATCCTCCGCCGGCGACGCCGGGGAGGGCGGCTCAGCCATCGGTGATCACGGAGTCGAGGCGAGCCTCATCGTCGGGCGAGAGATTCTTGAAGGCGATTCCCATGAAGCACATATTGTCATCGATCGCCTCCAGGTAGACCACCGTGCCGACGACGTGAATCAGGCCGTTTCCCACCGCCAGATCGAGACCGACCTCGGAGCGCAGGGGCAGAGGGTGATGCAGCTCGAGGCGCAGGCCGCCGCGCGAGATATTGAGCGTGCGGCCGGTGGCCAGGTCGGCCCGGAACCCCTCCTCGTCGACCCGGCTCACCTGCACCAGGTGGACCTTTTGGACACGGGAATCAACGCGTCTTTCGTCGTTCGAAAGGGTCGTCATGGGGTCTCCTCCGGCGGGAAGCGCGGCGCGGCCGCGGCGTCGCGGGCTCTCAGGACGCAGTCATGGGCGGCGCGACCGCTGGTTCCGGCGCGGTTTCTCAGGGTGAGCTGATCGGCACAGGTGGTCAAACGCCGCGAGCATACCACCGGGCCTGGGGACCGCCTGTCAGACACCCGCGATCGCGGCGGCGCGCCCGTTCGCGCGGCGCGGCCTGGCCACTGCGCTTGCCATTACGGCTCTTCGCGCTTGGCCAGCTTGATCAGGCTCACGGGCTTGGGGGCCATGCGCGTGCCGCGGGCGCCGAGACCGCACAGGCCCAGCTCGCGCATATCGAAGAAGGCCTCGATTTTTCGCTGGCGCTTCTTCGGAACGAATTTCATATAGATCAGCGGATCGGCCTCGCCGGCCCACAGCTTGTCGAGCTTGGCCTTGGGACCTTTGAACAGCTCGTATTCTTTATCTTTGATGAAGCCCGTGATGTGAATCTTCTTGGCCCACGGGTTCTTGTCCTGATCGCGGTATATGTAGGTCAGGGTCATGCCGTTGTCGGCGTCGAAGGGCGCGATCACCAGCGGCTTGGAGCCCACCAGCAGGGTCTCTGGGGGCGCCACGATGCGGTAGGTCCCGTCGCCGGTGACGATGAGGATCTTGTCGTACTCGCTCACCGTCATCTCGAACTTATCGCCCTTGACATCCGAGCCGAAAAAGCCGCTTTCGGAGTCGTAGGAGAGTTTCAGAGTCTGGCGGGCGACCGCGGCCTTCTTGACCTGTCCGAAGGTGGTCACCTCGGTGCGCCGCGGGTAGGAGTCGCCAAATTTCTCGAGCAGCCCCTCGAGATAGGCCACCGTCGTTTCGGTCAGGCGGCGGAGCTTGCCCCGCAGCCTCTTCAGCTGACGCACGATGTCGTCGATCTGCTTGCGGAACTTCTCGATGTCGTAGAGCGAGATTCGGCGAATCGGGATCTTCAGCAGGCGCTCGACGTCGTCGTCGAGCATCGGGCGGATGAAGAACTCCTCGTAGGGCTTCATGCCGTCCCACACCTCCTGACGCACGGCGCGGGAGGTCTTGGCGGTTTCAAGGGCCTTGTAGACGCGATTTTCGATGAAGATCTGCTCGAGGGTCAGCCAGTGCTGCTGGTCCTCCAGCTCCGCCATCTCGAGCTCCAGCTCTGCCTTGATCTGCGCTCGCAGCCGCTCGGTCAGCGCCTCGAGCAGCTGGCTGACCGTCAGCTCGGCCGGGCGCTCGCCCTCGATCACCACGATGTTGGAGGTGATCGACACCTCGCATTGGGTGTAGGCGTAGAGCTGCGGCTCGACCTCGTCGGCGTAGATGCCGCGCGGCAGGTGCAGCACGATCTCCACGGCGTCGGCGGTGCGATCATCGATCGTGGCGACCTTGATCTTGCGCTTCTGGGCCGCCTGCTCGATCGACGCGATCAGGCTCTCGGTGGTGGTCGAGTAGGGGATCTCGCGGATAGTGATCGTCTTTTTATCCTTCGAGATCTCAAGACGCGCCCGCACGCGAACCTTGCCCAGGCCGTCGCCATACTCCTCGGCGTCCATCAGGGCGCCCTGGGGAAAGTCCGGCAGCAGGGTGACCTCGCGCTGGCGCAGAAGATCGATTTGAGCGCGCAGCAGCTCGGCGAAATTGTGCGGCAGGATGCGCGTCGCCATGCCGACGGCGATGCCCTCGGTGCCCAGCATCAGAATCACCGGCAGCTTGGCGGGCAGGAAGACCGGCTCCTCTTTGCGGCCGTCGTAGGAGGGCTGCTGCTCGGTGAGCTTTTTGTTGAACAGCGTCTCGCGAGCCAGGGGCGTTAAGCGGCACTCGATGTAGCGCGGCGCCGCCGAGGCATGGCCGGTCAGGACGTTGCCGAAATTGCCCTGACGCTCGATGAAAAACTCCTTATTCGCCAGCACCACCAGCGCGTCGCCGATCGACGCGTCGCCGTGGGGGTGCAGCTTCATGGTTTCGCCGATGACGTTGGCCACCTTGTGGAAGCGCCCGTCGTCCATCTCGAAAAGAGTGTGCAAAAGGCGCCGCTGAACCGGCTTGCAGCCGTCGCGCAGATCGGGGATCGCGCGGTCGACGATCACGTAGCTCGCGTACTCGAGAAAATTTTGCCGCATCAGCGGCTCGATGAAGCTCATGCTCTTGGAGATTCCTTGTCGGCTTGCTCGTCCTGTATTCAGAATGAGGAAGAAAGCGTCTGCTGAACGGTGAGGACGTTCCAGATGAGGCGGGCGACGAGCGCTCCTGCGAGCGCCACAAGCGTGCTCGCCAACGTGCCGAGCAAATAGTACTCGGCGAATTCCTGCTTCTCCAGGTCCTTGAATC
>JBCCLG010000656.1:0-3700 GCA_039027015.1 Acidobacteriota bacterium
CCAGCGACTGCGTGGGCCGCGCCCTGGAGCTGCTTGAGGGCACGGGTCTCGCGGTCGAGACCTTCGACGCCATCGAGCCGAATCCCCGGGTCACCACCGTCACCCGCGCCGCCGAGGTGATCCGCGAGGGCGATCTCGACGGCGTGGTGGCCCTCGGCGGCGGCAGCGTGCTCGACGCCGCCAAGGCCGCGGCCATGCTGGCCACCAACGAGCTTCGCATCGAGCAATATGAGGGCAAGAGCCGCTACGCCAACCCGCCCAAGCCGATGATCGCCATCCCGACGACCTGCGGCACGGGCTCCGAGGTCACCTGGGTTTCGGTGCTCACCAGCGAGGCCACCGGCACCAAGCTGAGCGTCAAGGGCGAGAGCATGTTTCCGAATCAGGCCCTGGTCGACGCCGACCTGCTGGCGACGCTGCCCGGCGAGCTGGTGGCCTTTACCGGCCTCGACGCCCTCACCCACGCCGTCGAATGCTTGACGTGCACCGCCGCCAACCCGGTGTCCGATGCGCTGGCGACCCAGGCCACGGCCCTGATCTTTCGCTTCCTCGAGCGGGCGAGCGCCGATATCGCGGGCGATGACGAGGCGCGCGAGGCGATGGCCCGCGCCTCAACCCTGGCGGGTCTGGCCTTCGGCAACGCCGATGTCGCCGCCGTCCACTGCCTGTCGGAGGCGATCGGCGGCCTCTACGACACCCCGCACGGCCTGACCAACGCGATTCTGCTCACCACGCTGATGCGCCATCACCAGCCCTACGTCGAGCCGCAGCTCGAGGCCCTCGACCAGGCTCTCTTTCCGTCGCCCAAGCGCTCGCGTAAGGAGGCGGCGGAGCACTTACTGGGCGAGCTCGAGGCCCTGTGCGCGCGCCTCGGGGTGCCGGCGTTCAGCACCCTCGGGGTGCAGGGCAAGGACCACGGCCGCCTCGCGGAGTGGGCGGTGCGCAACGGCTCAAACCGCTCCAACCCGCAGCCCATGTCTCCCGAGAGCTACCGCCGGATCCTCGGCGGCCTGGCGGGCGGCGGCGAGTCTCCGGAGCCGTGACCGCAGGCGCGAGTGGACGGGGGGCGCCGGACGATCCCGCGATCGCCGACTCTCCGCGCCGCCGCCGCCGCTATCGCCTCGGCCTGCCGTTCTGGGGACTCCAGGGCTGGGTCGGCAGCCTCTACCCCAAGGGCTCCAAGCCGCGCGACTTCCTGCGCCACTACGCCTCGGTCTTCTCGACCGTCGAGGGAAATACGACCTTCTACAGCCTGCCCTCGGAGGCCACCGTGGAGCGCTGGTGCGAGGCGACGCCGGAGAGCTTTCGCTTCTGCCTCAAGCTGCCGAAGATCCTGACCCATGAAAAGCGGCTGCTTCGCGTCGAGGCCGAGCTGGAGCATTTCCTCGGGCGCGTCGAGCCCTTGGGGCCCCGCCTGGGACCCTTCATCGTGCAGCTTCCGCCCTCCTTCGGGCCCGACCTGCTGCCGCGTCTCGACGCTTTTCTGACCGTCGCCCCGTCCCGCTTTCGCTACGCCGTCGAGCTGCGTCAAAGCGCCTTCTACCTGCCGCCCCTGGCCCGGGAGGTCGACGCCATGCTGCGCCATTACGGCTGCGACCGCTGCGTCATAGACACCCGGGCCCTGCGCGAGGGCGACCCCTCGCACCCGGACGTCCAGGCCGCCCTCCACAAGAAGCCCGATCTGCCGGCCTATGAGGTCGCGATCGGCGAAGAGCCCATCGTCCGGCTGATCTGCCATCCGGACTTCTCGGTGAGCGAGCCGTGGCTCGAGCGCTGGTCGCGGCGATTCGCCGAGTGGATGCGGCAGGGCAAGAGGCCCCATGTCTGCGTCCACCTGCCCGACAACGTGGCCGTGCCCAAACTGGCCCGGCGTTGCCACGAGATTCTCTCGGCCGAGCTCGGGGGCGATCTTCCGGCGCTGCCCGAATTCCCGGGCGAGATCGTGGTGGAGCCGCCGCCGGATCCGCAGCTCAGCCTTTTCTGAGCGGATTTCGCGCAAAAAAAAGCGCCGCCGTGCGCACACGGCAGCGTCGCAAATCCTCCTGTGCCGAGGAGGCTCCTGCCCTTTCCGAGGAGAAAGGGCAGGAGGTCGGACCTGTCTCAGGTCGCAGCCTCGAGAGAAGCGGACCCCTGATCGCGGCAGGAGTGTGGCGGCCGCGGAGGCCAGCGTTCTCTCGCTCGTGCTTCCACCGATACATGCGCACGATTTCGAGAATTCCTGTCATCGCGCTCAAGATTTTTTCGCCGATCGCCGGAATTCTGGCGCAGAAGCAAAAACGACCGCGCCAGATTGTCTGGCGCGGCCTCCCTGTTTTGAGCCAGCCTCATCAGCCGGCTTGGCGAGCCGGATAGCCCGGCCCGCCGAACGCACTGATCCTCGTCGCGAGCTAGCGAACGCCCTTGAGCGCCGCAAGCTCCGCGGTCAGCTCCTCGATGCGGCTCGCCTGGGAGCGGATCGTCTGCTCCTGGTCGAGCGTGTAGAGGGTCAGCTCCTCCACCTTCTCGAGAATCTTGAGCTGCAGGGCCGTCATGTCGATAAAGCCCTCGGCCTTCACCTCGGCCGCCGACGGCACGTTCGGCAGGTGGCCGTTGGCCTCGAGGAAAGCCTCCAGATCGTCGAGCGACATCAGGTTGTAGTCGTCCTCGAACACGTAGTCGGGGAAGACATCCGAGCCGTTGTTGGCGCGCAGGGAGCCCTGGATGGTCAGGGTGCCCGAGTCGTTGAGGCTCATCTCGTTAACGCCGGTGCCGACGGCCGAGATGTTGAAATTCCCGTCGTTCGAGAAATCCCACGTCTTGCTGGCCTGGTCGTTGACCGTGCGCATGGTGACCTTGCCGTTGTTCTTGAGAAAGAGCATGTCGGCGTTGCCGGTCGCAGAGGCGGTGCTCTCCACCCGGAGCTGGGCGTCCTTGTCGGTGCGCACGATGTGCATGGCGGCGGAGGCGTTTGGAGACGCGGTGCCCATGCCGACGTCGCCCTCGGGATCGATGAAGATCGAGCTGCTGGGCGCGCCGGGGCGAATCCGCAGAGGCAGGGTCGATCCGTTGGAGACGTCGCGCACGAAGAAATTGGTCTCGTTGCCGGCCAGATCCCAGGTTTGAGGCGCGAAGCCCGCCGAGCCGTTCTGCTCGAGCCTCAGGGTCGGCGAGTCGCCGTCGATCACGTGCAGGTCGGCCGTCGGCGTCGAGGTTCCGAAGCCGACGCGGCCGCCGTCGTCCACGTAAAGCGCGTTGGACGGACCGCTCGCCTCGACGGTAAAGATGGTGCGGCTGTTTGTGATGTCGTCGATCGAGAATTTGCTCGCGCCGCCGTTGGCGGAGTCGTTGATCGTGATCTGCCAGTCGTTCGTGGGGAAGGACGCGGTCGAGGACGTGTCCTCGAATTTGATGCGCAGGTTGTTTTCCTTGAAGCGCAGGGTGTCGAAGCCGAAGGACTCGCCGTTGACGCAGTCAAAGCCGATGCAGGCGCTGCCGTCGACGATCAGGTCGTCGTTGACCAGGAAATCCTTGGTCGGCAGAGGGGCCTTGTCCCGCTGCTCTTCCTCGGCGTCTTCGGGCAGGGCGATTTTGCCGTTGACCTGCTGGAAAGAGCCGGAGAAGGTGAAGGACTGGAGGATGCCCTCGTCCTCCAGCTTGCAGACAAAGGCCTCGTTGCCCTCGAAGCGGGCCCTGGCGATCTCCTCAAGCAGCCCCTCGTCGA
>JBCCLG010000657.1:0-3698 GCA_039027015.1 Acidobacteriota bacterium
AACCAGCCGAGCCACTGGGCGAGCAGACGGCTGCCGCCCGTGAGAAGACCCCGGGGTGTCGCCTCGACCCCCGCCTGGCGAAGCACCGCCCACCACGCCGCGCCGTGCAGCGCGGCGGCCGCCGGCACGGGTGGGGGCTGCCGGCGGCCGCCGCGCTGCACGGCGCGTCGTGGTGGGCGGTCCTTCGCCTGGCGGGAGTCGAGGCGACTCCCCTGGGTCTTCTCACGGGCGGCAGCCTTCTGCTCGCCCTGTGGCTCGGCTGGTTTCAAATCTATTCCGTGCTGCGCCGGGGCTTCTCGCTGCAGCTGATGGTCGAGCTGGAGAGCGGTCCCCTGAGCCTCGCGGAGCTGGGCGAGGCCTACGCCGGAGGTCGAGGGCTTGGCTGGCTGCTGGCCAAAAGGGTCGACGGGCTCGACGCCCTCGGGCTGGCGCGGAAGGAAAGAGACGCTCTGTGCTTAACGCCCCGCGGCCTCGCGGTGGCGAGAATCGCCGGGCTCTACAAGAACCTCTTCGGGATCGGCGCCGGTGGTTGACGGTCTGCCCGAGCCGATGTGGGAGGTGGCGGTCGCCGCGGCGGCCTTCGCCGTTTTTTTGCTCGTCCACGGGGCCCTATGGCGTCGCCTGGGCGCCGAGCGCGCCGGCTTCGTGCTGATGGTCGGCCTGTGGCTGGCCAGCGTGACGGCCGCTCTGCTGGCGGCCGCGTGGCTCGGCGCACCGACCCGCGCCCTGACCGTGATCGCCCTCGACGGCTCGCTCATGGCCCTCTATCTCCATCTCTACACCGGCATGCTGCGCTCCGTTTCCCTGCGCCTGCTCGGCGAGCTGTCGGCGGCGGGCGGCCGCCTGCGAATCGAGGACCTTGGGGACGTCTACTCGCCGGCTTCCCTGGGCGAGCGCCTCGCCTGGCTCGAGGATCGCGGCTGGGTGGCGGAGCGCGGCGGGGTCTTCCGCCTGACGGCGGGCGGCGAGCGTTTTCTCAGCGCCCGCCACGCGCTGGCCAGGGCTCTGATCGAGGGGCCTACGGGATGAGTCTCGAGACCCTCCCGGACGGCGCAGGTGCGGAGCGGAGCGGCGAGGCGGAGTTCGACGTCACGTTCTACATCCCGTGCCTCAACGAGCGCGGCAACGTCGGGCGGACCCTCGAGATGGTCGCCGAGGTAACGGATCGGCACGGCCTGCGCACCGAGGCGCTAGTTTACGACGACGGCTCGACCGACGGCACGGGCGAGGTGGCGCGAGAGACGATCGAGCGCCTGAGCGGGCAAAATCCCGACTTCCGGGCCGAGGTGATCCGCCTCGAGGTCTCGCGGGGCCTGGGCGCCAACTTCTTCGCCGGCGCCCGGCGCGGACGGGGCGAGCGCTACATGCTGGTCAACGGCGATTTTTCGGAGCGCATCGAAACCCTGAACGGCGTCCTGTCGCGGCGGGGCCAGGCGGATCTGGTGATCTCGATCTTCGAGAGCGGAGACTCGCGGGGGCCGGCTCGCCGCGGACTCTCGAGGCTCTTCACCTTTTTGGTGAACCGACTCAACGGCCACCGGCTGAGCTACTACAACGGCCCGACGCTGCACACCCGGCGAGACGTGGCCCGCTTTGCGACCGACTGCCGAGGCTTCGCCTACCAGGCGGAGCTGCTCACCCGTCTGCTCGACGCCGGGCGCAGCTACGTGGAGGTGCCGATGGTCAGCCGTCAGCGCGAGAGCGGGGTGACCAAGGCGTTCCAGCCGCGCAATCTGATCTCGGTGGCGCGCAGCCTGTGGCGCATTCGCGGCCGGCGGTTCGGAGATTCCGCATGAGACGCCGGTGGCCGCCGTGGCTGGTGGTCGGTCTGCTGGTCGTGGTGGGCTCGGGCGCCTGGCTGCGATTTTTCCAGCTCGGCGCGGCGGATATCGGCGGCAGCGAGATCGGCCTCCTGGTGAGGCTGCTGCAGAAGCCGACGGCGGAGCAGATCCTGACCGATCACCGCCTGCAGTTCGCGAGCTTCAGGGCCCTGCCGATGCCGCGCCTGGCGGCGGTGGCGACGAACGGCGCCAACGGGCCGGTGGACGCCCAGGGCCGGCCCGACCCGGCTCTTCTGCGCCTGGCTTTCGCCCTCGCCGGCGTGGCGGGCGTTCTGGCCATGGTTTGGCTGGGAGCGGAGCTCGGCGGCGCGTCTCAGGCGGTGCTGCTCGGCCTTCTGGCCGCCTTTCAGCCGTTTCATCTCTTCTGGTCGCGCACCGCCTTCGTGCCGGTCTTCGTGGCTCTCTTCGCGGCCCTTCTTTACGCCGCGACGATCCGCCTCACCGCCAGGCTGCTGCGGCGCGGCGGCGCCGACCTCGCGTCCTGGGGGCTGCTCACCGCGGTGGCCGTCGCGGCCAGCTGGTGCGATTTGGCCCTGTGGCCGGCGGTTCTCCTCGCCTGGGGCCTGCCGATTCTCGCCTGGCGCCTGTCCGGGGATCGGTCGCGAGGAGACCAGCTGAAGGTCCTGATCGGGCCGGCACTGTGGCTCCTCAGCCTGACGCCTTGGCTAGGGGCGTGGGCGGCTGGGGGCCTCCAAGGAGGCGGCCTCGGCGGGAATTTCTGGGACGGCGTGCTGGCGATGTGGCGCCTGCCCCTCGCGGCCACCTTCGGCGGCGGCTGGCGGGCGGCCCTCTCCCTCGGCCTTCTCGCCGCGGCGTTTCTCTCGCGCGAGACCCGCGGCCGTGCCCTCGTGCTCACCCTCTACGGCGCCTCGCTCTTCGTTCCTCTCTGTCTGCTGCAGGCGTCCGGAGCGCCGACGCTGCGCGAGATGACGCCGCTGTGGCCGATCCTGCTCGCCCTCGCAGGGCTCGGGGCGCTGGCCGCCTGTCGCGAGCTCGAGTCCGCCGTGGACCTGCCGCGGAGCGCCCTGGTTTCGGCCGGCGCGCTGCTGCTGGCCGCCGCCCTCGCCTCGCCGGTGCTGGCGGTGCTCGAGCTGCGCGGCAGGCCCGCGGAGTACACGCGGCTCGCCGCCGCCCTCGACGAGCTGGTGGCGGAGGGCGTTCCGGCGCTGGTCAACGGCCGCTCGGTGGTCGAGTACGAGATGCGGCCCCATCCACCCGAGCGGGCCGTGGTGACCTTCACCGTGCCCGACGCCGGCTTCGAGCAGTGGCGGGACAACCGATGGCGGGAGAGCGCGGAGGATTTTCTGCGCCGTTTCGAGGACGCTCCCCTGGTGCAGCAGGGGCGCCGCTTCTACGACCGCGAGGACGTGGGCCCCTGGGCCTTCCCGGAAGCCCATTTCGCCCGGCGGATCGAGCTGCGCAACGAGCCGGCGGAGCTTTTGGCCGAGCTTCACCTGGCGGCGATCGAGGACTTCTACGGTCCGCGCACCGTCACCGAGATCTCCTACAACCTGCCCGAGGACCTGATCGCCGCGGCGCGGCGCGAGGGGCGCGAGTCGATCGCTCTGTGGGGCGAAGGCTGGGGCTACCAGAAGACCGCGGATCTTGAGGATTGGCGGGTTCTGGGGCGGCGCGCCGTGCTCGAGGTGCACCACCTGGCGGCGCAGCCGCGGTCGGCCGTGATCGAGCTGACGGTCGGCGCCAGCTCGGCGCGCAAGAGACTCTCGATCAACGGCGTGCGTCTCGAGGTGCCGCCGGCGGAGGAAAGCCAGCGCCTGCGCCTGCGGCAGGAGCTCGAGCCCGGCAGGCAGGAGATCGTTCTCGAGGACGATCTCTTCGAGTACGGCGGCGTGCCTC
>JBCCLG010000658.1:0-3683 GCA_039027015.1 Acidobacteriota bacterium
ACGAGGCGATCCTCATCCCGACCGTCCTGCTCTACCACCGCCGAGGATTGCGCGTTCACTTTCTCGCCGACTGGCCGATGATGCTGGTTCCCGGGGTCGGCTACCTCTATCGCCGGGCGCAGGTCATCCCGGTTTTCGGCAAGAGCGCCAAGCCCGCCTTCATGAATTTCTTCCGCCCGCTTTTCGATCAGCCCGGCACCGCCTGGGAGAGGGCCGCCGCCAAGCTTCAAAGCGGCGGCTCCGTCGGCGTGTTTCCCGAGGGCACTATGAACCGTGATCCCAAGCGCCTGCTGCGCGGCCGCGCGGGCGCCGCGAGACTGGCGGTGGAGCAGCGGGTGCCGGTGGTTCCGATCGGCGTCCGCTTCCCGAAGCACCGCGGCGGAGAGCCGATCGCCGACGGCGAGCCGATGGCCCTCAAAATCGGCTCGGCGCTGCAGCCTCCCGCGTTTGAGGCCGCCTCGGGAAAGGCGCCTCGAGATTTGGTTCGCGCCTTCCAAGTTCGTATCATGGAGCGGCTCTCGACGCTGTCCGGCAAGAGCTGGGAGCCGAGCGCTCCGAGGAGAAGATTCGATGGGTCTTAGACAAGAGCTGACGGTCCGAAAAGTCGAAGACGCTGAGGCGCGAGATTTGGCGCTTCAGGTCATCGAGACCGTCTACCGCACCGAGAAGGGCTGGGTCCGAGAGCCGGAGGATATTTTTCCCTCCGGCGATCTCGAGCACCCGAGCATCTCGTGGTTTCTGGCCGAGCGCGGCGAGCGGCCGGTCGGCGTGTCGCGCGTGCTCTACGAGATCCCCTTCGATCTCTACGGCGAGTACCAATTCCAGCTCGTCGACCCCAAGATCGACGTCGAGGCCTTCGTTCGCAACAACAAAATCGCCGAGATCGGCCGCTTCGCGGTGGTGCCCGAGTACCGCAAGAACATCCTGGTGGCGGCGATCCTCATGCGCGCGGCGGCTACCGAGACCGTGGAGCGAAAGTTCACGCACTTCATCACCGACGTCTTCGAGTCCGATCCCAACAGCCCGTACGAGTTTCACAAGCGGATCCTCGGCTTCGAGACGGTGGCGACCCACGACCATGGCGAGCTCAAGACGCACTCCAAGCGCATCACCATGCTGCTCGATCTGGCGGTGGCGTACCAGCGGCTGAAGAGCGGCCGCAACTGGATTTTTCGCTACATCACCGAAGGGTGGAGCGACGCCATCGACGACCGGCTGTCGAGCTGACGACCTCCCGGGAGCCTCGTGAGCTCATTCCCACAGCCCGATAAGAGTCTGTTCCACCTGGCCCAGCGGCGTCCGGGCTGGACCCTCGCGGTCGCCGCCATCGCCCTGCTCGGCGCCATCGCCCCGGCCACTCGAGTGCGGGTCGAGAGCGACGTGCTGTCGCTGATGCCGTCGGACAACCGGGTGGTGGGAGAGTTCCGCGATACCCTGGAGCGCTTCGGCTCCCTCGACCTCATGCTGGTCGGGCTGGAGCTGCAGAACGGGCCTGAGGATAAGGCTCTGGCCTTTGCGGACATCCTCGCCGAGGAGCTGCGCGCTCTGCCGGAGGTGGACTGGCTCGAATACCACGCCGACGAGCTTCTCGACGCCGCGGTCTCCCTGGTGCGCTGGGCGCCGCTCTACATGTCCGAGGAAGACCTCGAGGATCTGCTGGAGACGGTGGCGACCCAGGAGGGGATCGATCTAGCGGTGGCCGAGCTGGCCGAGAGCCTGCGTTCTCCAGCCGATCTGCCGTTCAAGAATCTCCGGCAGGTCGACCCCCTGGGCATGCTGCCCCGGGCCTGGAAGAACTTCGGCGGCGGCGCTCGCGGCAACGAGCTGAGCCGGCGGTTCAACAGCGAGAACGGCTACGTCATCGATCCCGGCGGGCGCTTCATCCTGCTGCTGGTGCAGCCCGCCGATACCGCCGCCAACGTGCCCTTTGCGCGCCACCTGCTGGCGGAGGTCGACAAGGCGGCGACCCGGGCTGAAGGTTCCTGGCACGCCGAACGCTGGGAGGGCGAGCCGCCCATCCTGCGCATGGCGGGCGGTCACGTGACCACCGTGCACGACGCCAGGCTGATTCTGAACGATCTGACCTACGGCACGCCGGCGGCGATTCTGGCCGTGGTGATCCTCTTCGCGGTCGCCTTTGGCCGGCCGGTGGCCCTGGCCATCGCCTTCGTGCCTCTCTTCGTTGGTCTCGCGCTGACCGCCGCCTTCGCGGTTGTGAGCCTCGGCAGGCTCAACGCCGTGACCGCCACCTTCGCCGCGCTGCTGGTGGGCCTGGGGATCGACTTCGTGATCGTGCTCTACGCGCGATACGTGGAGGAGCGCCGAGCGGGCAGCAGCTTCGAGCAGGCCATGGCGGCGATGTCCGAGCATACGGTGCAGAGCGTGCGCCTCGGCGCGATGACCACCGCCGTGACCTTTTTCGCCTTCCTGATCTCCGATTTTGCCGGTTTGTGGGAGCTGGGTCTGCTCACCGGAGCCGGCGTGATAATCGTCATGATCGCGGTTTTCGCGGTGCTGCCGGCGGTGCTCAAAATCACCGAGAAGGCCGGCCGCGCCAAGCCGCCGCGCCTGCGCGGCTTTGGCAGCGAGCAGCTGATGCTGTGGTGCCACCGCAACCCGCGGCCGATTCTGGCGCTCAATCTGGTTCTGACCGCGGCGCTGACCTTCTTCGCGCTGCGCGTGGAGTACGACGACGATGCGCTCAACCTGCGCTCCTCGAAAAACCCCGGTCTGATCGCCCAGAAGGCGCTGATGGAGGCCTTCGGGCTGCGCTTCACTCCCTACATGGTGCGCATCGACGGCAGCGACGAAGCCGACGCGCTGCGCCGGGCCCGGGAGGTGCTCCCCGAACTGCAGGCGCTGGTGGACGGCGAGCGCCTGGCGCGGGTGGAGTCGGTCGCCGCCTGGGTGCCGGACGGCGATCACCAGGCGCGCCAGATCGAGAAGCTCAAGGCGTTCAGGGTCGCCGAGCGTCCGCTGCGCCAGCAGCTGGAGGAGGCGCTGCGCGGCCGAGGCCTGCGCCCCGAAGCGTTTGCGGAGGGCGCCGAGACCCTGGTGGACGCGCTCTCGGTGAAGACCCTCCAGGGGCCGAGCGCGCTCGCCGACTCCACCGTGGGCCATCTGCTCGGGCGCTATATGGCGCTCGACGAAGGCCGCGCCTCCACCATCATCTACTGCTATCCGCCGCCGGGTAAATGGCGCCGGGAGCCGCCGCCGGACCTCGTGCAGGCGACCGGCCAATACCCGTTTGCGGTGCTCACCGGGCCGGTGATCGTCTCGGGTGAGCTCAAGGCCGTAGTGTGGCGCGACGCCATGCTCGCAGGTCTGCTCGGCGCGGTGCTGGTGACCCTTTTTCTGGCCCGCGACCTCGGCGGCCTCAAGCCCGCGATTCTCTCGCTGGTGCCGCTCAGCCTCGGCATCGTCTGGATGCTCGGTGGCATGGCGCTTTCCGGCGTGCCGGTGAATTTCCTCAACATCTTCGTTTTCACGATGATCCTGGGCATCGGAGTCGACTACGGGATTCACCTGCTCCATCGCTGGCAGGAGTCCGGGGATCTGCAGGAGGCCACGGGCCTAGCGTCGGCCATCACCGTGGCGGCGCTCACCACGGTATGCGGCTTCGGGTCTCTGGTGGTCAGCTCCTTCCCGGGCCTGAGGTCGATGGGCGCCGCCGCCATCTTCGG
>JBCCLG010000659.1:0-3677 GCA_039027015.1 Acidobacteriota bacterium
CGAGACCGCAGCGGGCCGCCAGGTCCCGGGCGGCGTGGTGCCAGCGGTCCCAGGCTTCCCGACGCCGCTCGCGCTGGGCCGCCCGGCGAGATTCGGCCGCGCGAAGCTGCTTCTCGGCTTCCAGGGTGCGCTCGAGGGCGACGGCTCGCTCTCTCTCGGCGTCATCGCGAGCCCGGGTCGTGCTCTCGTTGGCGGCCTTGAGCTGAACTTCCTCTTCGTCGAGAGCCTCAGCCGTTTCGAGGCGCTCCTGGGCTCGCGCTCTCAAACCCCCGAGGGAGAGGGTCTCGATGTCCTGCGGATCGAGCGGCAGATCGGCGAGCTGAAGGCGAAGCTCCATCCATCCGGAGCCCAACTCCGAGAAGCGGCGCTGGCTCTCGAGCAGGCGATCCTCACCTCGCTGCCGCGCGGAGCGAGCCGTGATCCAGGCCTCCTGAGCCTCGAGGTGTGCGCCTTGAGCCTCGAGGAGGGCCTGCTCAAGATCCTCGAGCGTCCCTTTGGCCTGCCGCAGCTCGGCAAGGCCATCTTCCGCCCCGGCCTCGTTTATTCCGGGATGCTCGAGAGAGCCGCAGAGGGGGCAGGGCTCACCGGGGGCGAGCTCGCTGCGGTGGCGGGCCATTTCGGCACGGCGCTCCACGCGGCCGAGCGCCTGGCGATGCTCGGCGAGCTCCCGCGTTGCTGCCTCGAGCTTTGTCTCTGAAGCCTGGCACGCTCGGCTCGCCCGATCGGCGGCGAGGCGCTCGCCCTCCGCCGCCTCGGCCAGCAGTTCGGGATCGGCCTGGGCGAGCTGGCGGTGAAGCTCGACGGCCCGATCGAGCAGCACAGCGCGCTTCACGAGACCTTGGCGAGTCTCAGAGCCCAGGGCCTTCTTTCTTCTGGCCTCGAGGTCGGCGAGCGCCGCCGAGCTCGAATCCTGTCGCTCGCGGGCCGCCGCCAGGACGCCGTCGGCCTTCTCGCCCTCGAGGGTCCGCGCCTTCTGGGCGCTGAGGGCGTCTGTAACAGCCGCCGATTCCTGGCTCGCGAGCCGGTCCTCGGCCTCGCCATCGCGTCGCCGATCCCGCAGGTCCGCGAGGGCGGAGCGGTCCGAGGCCGCTTCGCCGCCCTGAGCCTCCCTCTCTTCGAGCGCCCGTCGGCTGGCCTCGAGGGCCTGCTCGAGCCTGACGGAATTTCGCAGCAGCGCGCGTCCTGCGTCACGCGCGCTGAGGTTCTGCTCGCGGGCCGTCTCGCGCTCTCTCTCGAGGGCGTGAGAGGCCGCGCGCGCTCGGCGCGTGGCCTCATCGGCGCTCACCAGGGCAGGCCGCAGAGCCATCGCCCGGCGGGCGTTCCGCAGTCGGCTGCGGTCCTCGCGGGCCTGGAGGTGCCGGCGGCGTGCCTTTTCGAGGGATTCGCCGGTGCTCGCCGTCCGGTCGGCGAGCGTCCGCCGCCTCTCCACCCAGGCGAGCTTCTCCTCGAGCGTCGCGAGGTGGCGGTCGAGGCGAGCCAGGCTCGGCTCCAGCTCGTCAAGCTCCTGCTCTAGAGCCTTGCGCCGGGCCTCGGGCATGGGCGCCAGCCCCTCGAAGCGCTTTTCCTCTTGCTCGAGCTTGACCCGCAGCTCTTTATGCCGATCGAAAGCGGCTTTGCCGAGCCGGGAGTAAATCTCGGTGCCGGTCAGTCTTTCGAGGAGCTCGCTGCGCTCGGCGTCGCTCGATTCGAGGAAGGTGGCGAATTCGCCCTGGGCGAGCAGAATCACGCCGGTGAACTGCTCGAAGCTGAGGTCGAGATTCTTTTCGACGGCCCGCTGGACCGCGGTCTTGCCGTCGGCCACGATCTCGCCGGTGGTGCGGTCGAGGATTCGCTGGCGGCTCGGCTGGAGCGCGCCGTCGGGTTTGTTGCGGGCCCGGTGCACGCTCCACTCGGCGGTCCAGCGTCGGCCGTCGTCGAGGGTGAGATCGACGGCCACCCGGCCTTGACCCGCGCCTCGGGAAAGCAGCTCTCTCGGGTCTTGGCCGCGGGCGCGCTGGCGCGGTGTGCGGTCGTAGAGGGCGAGGCAGATGGCGTCGAGCACGGTGGTCTTGCCGGCGCCGGTGGGGCCGGTAATGGCGATGAGGCCGGCGTCCCGCAGCAGCTCGCCCTCGAGCTCGAGATCCGGCTGGCGGCCCCGGAGACTCGCCAGATTCTCGATCGCGATGCGGTCGATCTTCATGGCTCTGCCGCCGTCTCGTCGACGCCCGCGGTGACCTCTTCGAGGAGACTGCGGAACTCGAGGCGCAGCTCGTCGTCGGGGGGCTCGCCGAACTCCGCGACGTGGCATCGCTCGAAGACCTGCTCGGGCTCCAGCTCCCGCAGATCCGGGGCGGGCGCGGTCCGCGAGCCCGGCGTCGAAGCTTCCTCCCCCTCCGCGCGAGGCCGCCGCTTGACGGACACGAGGTTCCACCCGCGGTCGCGCGCGACGTCGATCAACTCGCGGGCCAGGCCGGGCTCGGGGCCCGAAAGCTCGAGGGTCGCTTCGCACCAGGGTGTGGGTTTGGCAGCGTCGGCCAAGGGTAGGTTCTGACTCGCCTCTCGAACCTCAGCGGGCGTGCCCTCGAGGCGGCGATAGGAGCGGAAGGGCTCGAGGTCGACGGCGGTGATGCGCCCTGCGACTTCGCCGTCTCTTTCCGGAATGTCGAAGAGAATGACCTGCCGGCGCTGGCCGATTTCGTCGAAGCCGGTGGGCAGGAGGCTTCCCGAATAGCGCCAGTGGTCTTTCTCCTGAATCGTTTGCGGGCGGTGCAGATGGCCGAGGGCGAGGTAGGCGCCCTCGGCCGCCAGAGCCCGCGCGTCGACCTGCGCCAGGTTGCCGATCTGCACAGGGCGCTCGCCGCCGCCGAGAAGGGCAGAGGCCACGTAGCAGTGGCCCATCACCACGAGGGGAAGGCCCGGGTAGCGCGCGCGCGCTTCCTTCGCCGCCCGCTCGTATCGCCCCTCGAGCGCCCGCGCGTAGCGCTGGTGAACCTCAGACGCCGCCTCGCCGATGGCCGGTAGGCGCAGGTCTGCGTCTCGCAAATAAGGAACCGCGACGCAGGCGGCGCGAATCTCCCCTCGACGGTCGCGCAGGGGAAGAACCGGACGAGAGCTCGCGGCCTCCCGCGGCCAGCGCCCGACCACGTAAATCCCCAGGTCGCCCAGAAGATCGCTAGGGCCCTCGAGGCGCAGCGCGCTGTCGTGATTGCCCGCGGTGACCACCACCGTGGCAACGCCCGCCTCGGTGACCAGCTTGGCGAGGGTTTCGTAGTAGAGCCGCTGCTGGCGGGCGCCGGGGTTGGGGTGGTCGAAGACGTCGCCCGAAACCAAAACGGCGTCCACGCCGCGCTCCCTCGAGAGACAAAGAATCTGCTCGAGAGCGTGGCTTTCGTCTTCGTCGCGCAGCTGGTCGTGGAAGCGCTGCCCGAGGTGCCAGTCAGCGGTGTGCAGAACGCGCATCGATTCGCCCACCGCCCGCGGTCCCTCCCATCAGAAGCGGGCTGCGGGCGGCTCAGTCGCCGTCTTCGTCGGAGCCTTGGAAGGAGCGTTCGAAAAGGTCGTGAATGGCCTTGCGGCCGCTCTCGCTCAGGGTGCGCGTGCCGGTGCCGGTGAAGGCTTTGTCGGGAATCACCGGCGTGTCCGGCTGCCACTCGTGGCCCTTCCAGGTGAACCAGCCTTCCCGATCCTGGTCGAAGACG
>JBCCLG010000660.1:0-3674 GCA_039027015.1 Acidobacteriota bacterium
ATGCACTACATGATGGACTGCGCCTCCGGAATCAGCCCGGCGCGGGCGGCGCGCTATGACGGCGGCGCGGCTCAGGAGATTTTGGGCGACATCAATTTCAAGTATCGCCAGCTCTGCGAAGTTTGGCGAGCGCCGGATCTGGGCGAGGCGTTTCGAGCGCCGCTCGAGTCGAGCGTGCCGACCCTCCTCGTGCACGGCACCTGGGACACCTCGACGCCGATCGAGAACGCGAGGGAGGTTGCGGCGGCCCTCGCGCACGGACACCTGATCGAGGTCATCGGCGGAACCCACGGAGCGCTTTACAACCTGTTTGAGAGCTGGCCGCCGATTTTCGATCGGCTGGGAGCTTTTCTGCGCGGCGAGCCGGCGCGCTTCCCGAGCTCGGTCACGCTGCCGCCGGTCGACTTCGAGCCGCGCGGCGACTGAGGCGATGCCGGCGTCAGAATCGGATCGGGCGCTTCGCGAGCACCTTCTGGTGCTGCGGGCCCAGTTGGGAAGCCGGGACGCTTTCCGAAGCCTTTTTGAGAGCTACCAGCCGCGCCTTCTCTACTACCTCAGGCGACGCCTCGGACCCGCCGAAGCCGAGGACGTGCTGCAGGAGGTCTGGATGACGGTGCTCCAGAAAATCACCCGCCTCCAGAACCCCCGGGCCTTCAAGGCCTGGATCTATCGCATCGCCCACCATCGGGCGATCTCGTCCCGGCGCCGGCAGCGCGACGAGCTCTCCCTCGACGCGCTTCCCGAAGGGCTGGACCCGACGCCGGCCCGCGCGGTCGACGAAGCGGAGCAGGCCTTCGCGGGCTTTCCCCTCGAAGAGGTCCTGCGGCAGCTCGACCTGCTGGCCCCGTCGCACCGCGAGGTGCTGACCCTCCGTTTCTTAGAAGAGCTGAGCTACGCCGAGATCGCCGAGGTGCTCGGGCGAAGCCTCGGCACCGTGCGCTCACGCCTCCACTACGCCAAGAAAACTCTCCAGGAACGTCTGTCGGGCCAGCGGCCCGTGCAGGTTCAGGACGGAACACACCATGAGTGATCAGGACCCCAAGACGCTCGCCGATCGATGGATTGAAGACGAAGGCTTCCCGGCGGAAGCCGATTCTCCCGAGGCTCCCTCCCAATCGACCTTGAAAGACCCCTGGTTCGAGACCATGATCGAGAGCGAGCGGCTCTTCGAGCGGAGGGTTCGCCGGATCGCGATCGCGGCCTGGATGGTCACCTTCGCGTGCCTGGTGTGGACCGCCGGCATGACGACGATGCTCAGCCACGTCGACAGCTTCCAGGAAATGGGAGGAGAAGGCTCCCTGCCTGCGCTCGTTCGATTCTCCGCCATGGTCGCCATCATGACGGGATCTCTCAGCCTTCCGGCGGCCCTCACCACCTCCTTGATGTGGCTCTTTCGATCCCGCGCCCCTTCCCTGCGGGTCATCGAGCGACGGCTCGCGGCGCTGGAGAGCCTGCTGCTCGAGGAGCGGCGGCGCTAATCGTCGCCGGATTCCCAAAGCCGCATCACGGCCTCGAGCAGGCTCGAGACGGCCTCGGCTTCGAGCCCCTCGACCCGCCAGTGCCGCTGCGCCAAGCGCTCGAGACGCGAGGCGTCCGGAGGCTGGCTCTGGGCTACCGCGAGATCGGCGATCCGGGAGCCGAGGCGGTCGAGCTCGGGACGGATTTTCAGAACGAGATCCGGGACCTCGGCCTCTCGGCCCGGAGGGCCCGAGAGAATCCGCTCCTGAATGCCGACCGCCGCATCGATCTGGGCCCGGTAGAAGCGACGCACGGCCGCCTCGGAAAAGGGCGCTGCGCCGGCTCTGCGAGCCGCGGACGCCATCGCGGCGACCGCCTGATCGAGAACCTGCCGCTCCCGCGGCAGATCGCGAACCGGCCGGCTCCGGGCGCGCTTCCACTCCGCGACCCGAGGCATCAAAGCGAGCCGCTGGCCCATCGCGATCATCAGGGCTTCAAGGGACGAGGCGCCGTCCGCGGGCAACGGCTGCGCCGGCTGAGAAACGAGGCCGGCACGGGGAACGCAGCCCGCCCAGAGAAGCAGCACCGCCATCGACATCGCCACGAGGCGGGCGGGCCCGCGTCGCGGCGCCAACGCGGGAGCGGCGCCGAGCCGAGCCGCAAGATCTTCGCGCATCATTCGCGCCAGTATAGGGCGAGTCCGAACCTGAGGGCCTCAAGCAGCCGGGACGCCGGGTCGAGACTTCCTCCGCGAAGACCGCGTCCACTTCCCGCAATAGGCCGTGCTAGGCTGCCGGCCCACTCAACGCGGCCGGCAACGACCTCAGGCATGCCGGCCTCAAAACACCCCTTTGCACTCAAAGATCAAGGAGGTTCGTCATGCGTCCTATTGCCCTCAAAGCGGCGAGCCTTCGCTCACGCCGCTAGATTCGACGGCTCCGCTCCCCGGCGGCAGCCCTCAGCGCGACTCGTGCTCCCGCAGGAGTCCGCGCCCGTGAGGCCTGCCTCAAACGCCTGAGCGCCATGAAGAGCCCGCGTCCCGCGGGTTCTTCGTTGCCCGATCGAATCTTCCGCGTTTCGCTCGCCGCTTGTTTCGCAGCTTCGTCAAGGGATCTCGAGATCCCGATCGAACCCTAGAAACACGCAAGGACGACATGAGCACACGCGAAAAAGTCTTACGAACGCTCGCCACGCTGTGTGACGAGCCCGGACCTGGCGACGGCCAGGATCCTCGCTATGACCGCAGGCAAGAACGCAGCGCCCACGGAGAAAGAAAGACCTGGCAACTCTGCAAGCAAGTCGCCACCGCCGTGCAGCTAGCTCTGGGGAGCTCTGCCGACGAACGGCTGCGCGAGCTGTGGGTCGTCGAGGTCCTGCCCGCCCCCAACGCCTCAAACCTCCTGCTTCTAGTGCAGGCCTCTTCGGCCCTTGACGCCGAAGAAGAAGAGATGGTGACCGCTCTGAAAGGAGCCCAGGGGTATTTGCGCTCCGCCGCCGCCGAAGCGATCCACCGCAAGAAGGCGCCCCACCTGACACTTCGTTTTCTTCCCGCCGACGGCCACCAGGAGGGCGACCTATGATCGAGTCTTGGCTCGCGGAACCGGCTACTCCAGAGGTCAAGAAAGCCCTCGGAAGGCTCGCCTCCGAGGAGGACATTCAGCATCTTGCCGTCATGCCCGACGTTCACCTCAGCGTCCATTTCTGTATCGGAACAGTGGTCGCATCGAGCTCGCGGCTTTACCCACAGGCGGTCGGTGGCGACATCGGCTGCGGCATGATGGCGCTCGCTTTCGACGTCTCATCGGAAGATCTGTTCGCCAGGCCCAACCAGGCGGAGATCCTTCTGAAGGCCCTTGGAAGGCTGATCCCGAAAAACCGCCACTCGTCGCTTAATCTGCCCAACAGCTTGCCTTCCGAGCTAGATCCCAAAGATCTGAGCGACGGGCGGCTCGCCAAGAGGGTCCTCCGCGATGCCCGGGTGCAGCTCGGCACCTTGGGGCGAGGCAATCACTTCGTCGAGCTCCAGCGAGACGAGCAGGATCGACTTTGGCTGATGCTGCACAGCGGCTCTCGGGCCGTCGGCCAGCGGCTCAGCAATTTTCACCTCGAGCGCTGTCAAACCGCGCGGCACCAGCTGCTCTCGCTCGAGGCCGAAGGCGCCAGAGGTCGCGCCTATCTGAACGATGTTGGGTGGGCGCGAAGGTACGCTCATCTCA
>JBCCLG010000661.1:0-3672 GCA_039027015.1 Acidobacteriota bacterium
CGGCTCGAGGGCTCGGTGCGCGCCGTACTGCCCACCCGCTCTCGCGACACCCGCGCGGTGGAGGTGATCTTCACCCTGCAGGCCGCGCTCAGCGAGGGCGACGGCGAGGAGGGCACGGTGCGCAGCGGCGATCTAGCCCGCCTGATTCTTCGCCGCAAGCGCCCGGAGGCGGGCTTCTGGCTGCCGATCTCGGCGCTCACCGAAAGCAGCCGCGGGCTGTGGGCGGTGTTCGTGGTCGAGGGCGAGGGCGATCGGCTGGTGGCCGAGCGCCGCGAGCTGGAGGTGCTTCACGAGGAGTCAGGCCGAGTCTACGCCCGCGGCACCCTGCTGGACGGGTCGCGCGTGGTCGCCGGCGGCCTGCACCGCCTGGTGCCGGGCCAGCGGGTCGAGATCGCCGGAGACCCCGCGGGTCCCGGAGATTCTGAGATCCGCGGGGAGGCCGCACCGTGAGCGTCTCCACGCTGTTTTACCGCAACGGCTATCTGCTGGCCGCCGTCATGATGGTGATCCTGGTCGGCGGGTTGTCGAGTTTCTTCGGTCTGCCCCGCCTCGAGGATCCGCGCATCGACACGCGCAACGCCCTGGTGGTGACGCCGGTGCCGGGGTCCTCGGCAGAGCGCGTCGATACCCTCGTCACCGAGGTGCTCGAGGAGTCGCTGCAGGAGATTCCAGAGATCCTAAATCTCGAGTCGACCTCCCAGGCCGGCGCCTCGGTGATCGCCATCGAGCTGCAGGCCTCGGTGAACAGCGAGAGCAACAGCGAGATTTTCTCGGAGATCCGCGCCAAGCTGAGCGACGCCTCCCGGATGCTGCCTCCGGAGGCCTCAGAGCCGGTGGTCGACGATCAGCGCGGGGCGGTCGGCTTCACGCTGATCGTCTCTCTGGGCTGGGATCGGCCGGAGCCGCCCGCCCTCGGCATTCTCGGGCGGCTGGGCGAGGACCTGGCGGACCGCCTGCGGGCGCTGCCCGGCACCGAGCTGGTGCGCCTTTACGGCAAGAGCGAGGAGGAGATCACCGTCGAGGTCGATCCGGCGCAGCTGGCGGACCTCGGCCTGTCGGCGGCTCAAATCGCCGACAGCATCGAGGCGGGCGACGCCAAGGGCGCCGCCGGGGTGCTGCGGGCGCCGGGCGCCGACCTCCAGCTCGAGGTCGAGGGCGAGCTCGACTCGCTGGAGCGCGTGGCGCGGGTGCCGCTGCTCGACGGCCCGCGCGGCGAGGTCGTGCGGCTCGGCGACGTCGCGGAGGTGCGCCGCGATCGGCGTCAGCCCGAGCGCGAGATCGCCCTGGTGGACGGCCGGCGCACGGTGCTGGTGGCGGCCCGCGCCCGGCCCGACGTGCGCGTCGATCGCTGGGCCGAGAGCAGCAGGGAGGCCCTGGCGGCTTTCGAGTCGCGCCTCGGCGGCGCCGGCGGCGTGGTGGTCGAGCCGATCTTCGAGCAGGAGCGCTACACCTCGAATCAGCTGGGCGCCCTGGGCCAGAATCTTGTGGCCGGCGCCGCGGTGGTGCTGGCGGTGGTGCTCGCGATGATGGGCTGGCGGCTGGCGCTGATCGTCGGCATGGCGCTGCCGCTCACCGTCTCGTGCGTTCTTCTCGGCTGGCAGATCACCGGCAACGCCATGCATCAGATGTCGATCTTCGGCCTGATCATCGCCCTGGGCCTTCTGATCGACAACGCCATCGTTTTGGGCGACGAGGTGGCCAAGGAGAAGGCCGCGGGCGCCAGCGCGCTCGAGGCGGTGGATCGCGCGGTGCGCCATCTGGCGCTGCCGCTCCTGAGCTCGACGGTCACCACCGTTCTGGCGTTTGCGCCGATTTTGCTTCTGCCCGGCAATATCGGCGATTTCGTGGGCTCGATCGGCAGCAGCGTGATCATGGCGATCGCGGCGTCCTACGCCCTGGCCCTGACGGTCACCGCGGGGCTCGCTGGCCGTTTCGTGCGCGTGCCCGAGGAGGGCGGCGAGCGCCGCTGGTGGCGTCACGGCATAGACGCCTCGAAGATCCTGCCGCGCTACCGCTCCGCCCTCGGCCTCGCCCTGCGCCGGCCCGCCGCGGCGCTCCTGGTCGCGCTCTTTCTGCCTCTGGCCGGCGTGGCCATAGCCAGGAGCCTCGGCAACGAGTTCTTTCCGCCCGTCGACCGGGATCTTTTCCAGGTGCAGATGTGGATGCCGGTGGACTCTTCCATCGAGAGCACGGCCGAGCGCGCCCGCTCCGCCGAGGAGCTGATCCGCGAGATGCCCGGGGTCTCGCGGGTGTTCTGGCTGGTGGGCGGCAGCTTCCCGTCGGTCTACTACAACCTGGTGATGAATCAGGACGACACTCCGAGCTACGCCCACGCCATCGTGCAGGCGGAGTCGAACGCGGCCGCCAAGGCGATGATCGACCGCCTGCAGACGGCGTTTGATCGGCGCTTCCCCGAGGCCCAGCTGGTGGTGCGTCAATTCGGTCAGGGCCCGCCGATCGAGGCCGACGTGGAGTTCTTGCTCTACGGCCCGGACCTCGCCCAGCTGCAGGATCTAGGCGATCGGGTGCGCCTCGGTCTGCAGGAGCATCCCCAGGTGCTTCTCTCGCGCACCTCGCTGCCGCGCGGCGAGCCCAAGCTGTGGCTCGAGGCCGACGAGGACGAGGCCCGGCTGGCCGGCCTCACCCTGCGCGACGTGGCGTCGCAGCTGCGCGCCAACCTCGATGGCGGGGTCGGCGGCAGCGTGGTGGAGGACTTAGAGCGCCTGCCGGTGCGGGTGCGCTACGGCGCCGAGCGGGAGAGCCTGAGGGACGTCGCGTCCATGGGCCTGGTGCGCCCGCGGGCCGAAGGCTGGGTGCCCCTGGGCGCTCTCGGGGAGCTGGAGCTGCGCCCGGAAATCGGATCGATCACGCGCTATGACGGCGAGCGCGTGCAGCGCATCCGCGCCTGGACGCGCAACGAGGCGCTGCCCATCGACGTCACCAACGCGGTGCTCGAGAGGCTCGAGGCCTCGGGGTTTGAGATGCCCGCCGGCTTTCGTCTCGAGGTGGGCGGCGCGGCCGCGGAGGACGCCTCGGCCAAGGCCGCGCTCCTCACCTACGTGCCGCTTCTGGTGACCCTGACCCTGGCGACCCTGGTGCTGTCGTTCGGCAGCGTGCGCCTGGCGGGGCTTCTGCTCTCGATCGCCGTTCTCTCCGTGGGCCTCGGCCTGCTCTCGACCTGGTCGATCGGCTTCCCGATCAGCTTCAACACCTTCCTGGGCATCCTCGGGCTGATCGGCGTGGCCCTCAACGACAGCATCGTGGTGCTGGCGGCAATCCGGGCGGATCCGCGGGCCCGAGAGGGCGACGTCGACGCCATGGCGCGCTGCGTGATTGGCAGCACCCGCCACGTGCTCTCGACCACCCTGACCACCATCGGGGGGTTCTTGCCCCTGCTGCTTTTCGTGGGCGGCGACTTCTGGCCGTCGCTGGCCATCGTGCTGGCGGGCGGCATCGCCGGCGCCTCGATCCTGGCTCTGCTCTACATTCCCGCCGCCTACCGCCTGCTCTTCGCCTCCCGGAGAAGGCAGCGAGAGGCCGGGAGCGAGCCAGCCGCCGCGCCGGCTCTGGGCGGGGGTGTCGCGCGAGCCGGCTGGGGGCTCGGCTGGGAGCCCCAAGACCCGCGGGCCGGCTCACGCGACACCCCCGCCCAGAGCCGGCGCGGCGGCTGGC
>JBCCLG010000662.1:0-3671 GCA_039027015.1 Acidobacteriota bacterium
ACTGGGAGATCCTCATCCAGCACTACCTGGGTCAAAAGGCGCCTGGACTGCTCAAGAAGGTCGAGGCAGATCCCGAGGCCGGCATGTACACAGCCTCCATGGAGCTGACGCCCCAGAACGTGGAGACCCTGAAAGAGCTCGAGGCTCATCTGCGCACCATGCTGGCCGACGAAGAGACCCTGATGGGCTACCTCGACATTCACGAAGAGGACATCGAGTGGGATTAAGGCGCCGCGAGACCCTCCGGCCTATCTATCTAGCCAGCTAAGCGCCTCACTGAAATCCGGCGCCTGGCGTACCGCAACCGCCAGCCGGCGGGCCAGCCCCCCGAGGCAGAGGCCGAGTGCGACGGGGTGCTATTCTCGAGGGATGAAATCCAAGGCCCTCGTGACAAGTGCAGCCCTTTGGGCGCTGCCCTCCCTCCTTTTCTCCGCGGCCCTCTGGGCCCAGACGACCCCCGACCCCGCCGACGGCCAGCTCTTCGAGGAGGCGCTCGAGGTGCGGGTGGTCGAGGTCGAAGTGTGGGTGCAGAAGAACAACGGCGAGCCGGTGACCAGCCTGAGTCAGGACGACTTCGAGCTGAGGGTCGACGGGCAGGAGCGCCCCATCGAGTTCTTCGAGTCCGCGCAGAGCGTCAAGACCGTTTCCAGCGATCCCACGGTGGCGCCTCAGCGCCGCTCGACCAAGCGCGAGCCGACCTATTTGGCGGTCTATCTCGACCAGCACTTCCTCGAGGACGGCGATTTCGAGAGGGCCCAGGACGAGCTGGTCCGATTTCTCAGGCAGGATCTCGATCCCGAAGACCACGTGCTTCTGGCAACCGCCAATGAAGAGCTCCAGGTTTTGGTGCCCTTCACCCAGTCGCGTGAGGAAGTGGTGCGCCAGGTGCGCCGCATCGGCGGGGCTCCCGACGGCGGCAAGCTGTCCTCCGACTACCGCGCCCTGCTGCGCGACCTGCGCGCCGAGCAGGCCACCCGCACCACGGTGGTGCGGGACGACATCAGCGGCGTCGACCGCCTGATGCGCAAGCAGAGTCCCCAGGGCTATCTGCAGGAAATCGAGATTTTCTATCGCGAGGCCAGCGGCGAGATGCGCTTCGTCGCCGACCAGCTGCTCGAACTGATCTACCTGGTTTCGGGACTTCCGGGCAGCAAGCAGGTCCTCTATATCGGCGGCCCCCTGCCCACCGATGAATCCAAGCTTCTCTTCGAGACCTGGCTCGACGTCTTCTCGAGCGATCAATTCAGCCCCACCTCCGTCAGGTCCACCAGCGAGATTCAGATCCTGAGCAACCGCGCCATCAGCCGCAACGCGGGCTTTCTCGCCGGTGCCGAAATGTTTCGCGAAGTCGGCAAGACGGCCGGCGTCTCCGGGGTGACCTTCCACACCCTCGGCCTCTCCAGCCTGCGGCGCTCCCGCAACGTTCTGGCGTCGCGCGCGGACGTCGAGATCAGCGGCAGCGGGTCGCGATCGATCGGCAGCATCTCGGACAGCCGGGCAACCCTCGCCAACACCAACGGTCTGCAGACCCTCGCCGCGATGACCGGCGGACGCTATATGCAGGGACGCTCGCGCTTCGACAAATACTTCGACCGTCTCGCCACCGACCTCGGCGGCCGCTACGTGCTGGGCTTCACCGGCCGGCCGAGCGCCGAGGCGGAGCCCCGCCGGGTGGAGGTCAAGCTGCGCGAAGGCCGCATGGCTCGACGCCACGTGGTGCGCAACCGCGAGACCTTCCTGATCAAAACCCGCGAGGTGGAGATCGCCGAACGCACTTTAGCGGCGCTGATGATCGCCGAGGACGGCCGCAATCCGCTGGCCGTGGAGGCCGAGGTCAAGGTGCCCACGGCCACCCCGGAAGGCTGGGTTCTCGAGGTGGCGGTCCGCCTGCCCACCCGCAGCCTGACCCTCGTGCCCGACCGTAAGACCCATCTCGGGCAACTCTCGATCTTCGCCACCGCCGGGCGCCTCGGGCAGGACCTGGCGCCGGTGATGAAAGCTCGGCTGCCCGTACGCTTCGCCGAGAGCGACCTCGAAGTCGCCCTCCAGCAGCACGTGGAGTACGTCTTCCAGCTCAAGAGCCCGGTCGATCCGGGCCGCCTGGCCGTGACCGTGCGCGACGAGTTCGGCCCGGTGGAAGCCACCGTCACCCGCCCGGTGGTGGGGCCAAGCCCGGGCCGCGTGGCAGCGTCCGCCGCGGGTCTCTGAGCCAGGCCGCCGCCCCCGCGGCTGCCTCTACTCCTCGCCGTCGATGATGCGCTCCACCTCGCGGCTCATCAGCTCGATCTGCTGGCGGGCGCTCTCGACCTGCGCCACCGTCGCCGTGACCGAAGCGGCCTGCAGAAGAATCAGGGTGTAGAGAACCGAGGGCACCACCACCAGCACCGCGCCCGCGATCACCCCGCGGCGCAAACCTCGGGAGGCCTGATCGCGGTGCCGCTGCGCGCCCCAGCGCCAGCCCCGGGACGGCTTGGCTCCGCGGTCCGCCAGGCCGGCGAGATCGGCCAGAACCGGCGTCTCGAGCAGAGAGCCCCTGGGGCAGACCTGCCACGGATCTCCGGCGTCGAGGCGCGCCGCGATCAGGTTCAGGGACTCCCGCAGGCGCGGCACCGGCTCGCGGCTGGCCAAACGCCGCACCGAGGCGCCGGCGCCGACCCCCAGCTCCTGGTCGTTGGCCAGCGCCTCGAGCAGCCGCGCGCTGCTCGAGTGGATCGCGTGCTGGCGGAAGAACGGCAGACGCAGGCGAAGATCCTGCAGGATCTCGACCCCGGATCGCCGGGACGCCAGGGCCCAATAGAGGACGAATAGGCCCACCAGCCCGAGAACCACCAGGCTGCCGAGGGCCAGCCAAAAATCGCGGAAAGCCTCAAAGCCGGCCAGGGTGGGCGGCAGCTCGAAACCCGGCGGCTTGTGGGCGTCTAGGGTCTCGATCACCCGCGGCACGTAGAAATAGGACACGTAGACCACCGCCGACGCGAGAGTGCCGAGGGCCAGGCCGAAGAGGGTCAGGCGAATTCGGGTCTTGAGCCACAGCGACTGCTCCTCGGCCCGCGCGCGGGCGTCGGCCCTCACCCTCTCCTCCACCAGAGCGCCCGACGCCTGCGCCCTGGTCACCGAGAGCGCGGTCGACTCGAGACCGAGACGGTCGAGGGCCTCGGCCAGCGAGCCGCCTGCCTGAAGGCGAGCGGTCTCGAGATCGAGAGCCGCCCGCAGGCGACGGGAGAGAGAGCGCCGGGGCAGCGCCTCGAGAGCGGCGGAGAGCGAATAGCCGGCGGCGACCAGGTCGGCCAAAGCGTGCATGGCCTCCACCGGCAGAATCGCGCGGCCGAGAGAGCGGCTCTCGCTCACGGCGCGGCTCCCGAGCGGGCGCCTGCCGCCTCCCGAACCCCGGGAGCCGGGAGGTAGAGACGGCTGCGGCCGGCGCCCTCAAGGACCACGCTCGACGACTCCACCCGCAGCAGCCTCGCGCGGCCGATCGTCTCGCCGGGCCTCACGATGCGGCCGGAAATCAGCGCCATCGGCCGCGATCCCGCCACCACCGCCTGCAGCACCAGGCCGTCGTCAAGCTCCGGGGCGGGCGCCTGAGCCTCGGAGGGCGACCCCAAACCGGCGGCTCGCGCCAGGGGATCCGGAAGACTCGCGCCCAGCTCCTCGAGGGGAATCGTGACCGG
>JBCCLG010000663.1:0-3669 GCA_039027015.1 Acidobacteriota bacterium
CCCTCCTCGAGAGCGAGGGCGTTTTGGAGCGCGTTCGAGGCAAGGGGATGCGCGTTTTGGCGCGGCCCCGGGAGGAGAGCGCGGAAGAGAGACAGGCCCACCTGGAGCCGCTCCTCCGCGCCGTCGCCCAGCGCGCCCATGAACTCAATTTTTCGGCCGAGCAAGTCATGAATCAGCTGCGGCCTTTCCTGAAGGACCTCGATGATGAGTGTTGATGTTTTGCGAGCTTCGCAGGTCACAAAGCGTTTTTCGAACCGGGAGGTGCTGCGGGGCGTCGATCTCCAAATACCGCAGGGCTCCGTCTGCGGTCTGATCGGACGCAACGGCGCCGGCAAGTCGACCTTGCTTGAATGCGCCGTCGGCCTGCAGAGAATCAGCAACGGCGAGCTGCGCCTGCTCGGGGAGGACAGCTCGAGCCTGAGCCCGGAAGCCCAGTCGCGACTCGGCTTCGTGCCTCAAACGCCCGCCAACGCGGGCTGGATGACCGGCAGAAGACTGCTCAAGTGCGCGGCGAGCTTCTATCCGAGCTGGAATTGGCGACTGGCCGAGCGCCTGGTGGAGGCCTGGGGACTCGACCTTCGGCCCAGGCTGAGGACCCTCTCCGAGGGCACCGCGAGGCAGCTTGCGATCTTGATGGCCCTCGCTCCCGAGCCGGACGTTCTGGTGCTCGACGAGCCGGTGGCCGGTCTCGACCCGATCGCGCGGCGAACCTTTCTCCAGGAGATTCTGGAGATCGCTCTCGAAGGCGATCGCACCGTGCTTTTCTCGACCCACATCACGTCCGACCTCGAGCGCGTGGCGGATCAGGTGGCTGTGCTGATCGATGGCGCGATTCGCTTCAGCGGCTACCTCGACATTCTGAAGGAGCGGGTCGTTCGGCTTTATGTTCGCAGCCCGGAAAAGCTGCCTGAGACCCTGGGCCTGACCGGCACCCTGCGAGAGGACGTCGAGTGGCGCGAGGCGACGGCGGTGGTCGAGGGGCTCGATCCGCGCGAGGTGGAGGCCCTCGAGGAGAGCCTGAATGCCCGAGTGGAGGTCAAAACCCTCAGCCTCGAGAACATTTTCCTGGAGCTTCACAATGCAAACTAAAGCGCTCCTGGCGACGGTCCCGAGCTACTTCTCGCCGCGGCCGCGAATCCTCAATGCCTGGGGATGCGGAATCCTCGGCTACGCCCTGTGGGCGGTCGGTCTCTCCGCGGAGGGGGACACGATCTGGCTCACGCCGGCATTCTTTTTCATCGGACTTGCCGCTTACCTTTTCGGCACCCACCTGCGGAGCCTGCGGATCCTTGGACGCCATCACCGCTGGCCCCATGCCGAGAACACTCAGGTGATGACCGCCTTCCTCGGCAGCGTGCTGCTTTTCTGCGTGCTGCCCGGAGCCGCGGCCGAAGTCTCCGGCGCCTCCGGGAGCGGACTCGCGGTCGGCGCGTGGGCCGCTCTCGGCGTGGCGATGGCCCTCTCCCAGCTGGTCTCGAGCCTCGTACTCTTCTACGCAGCCCTCCTTGTCACTTATGGTTTCTTTTTGCCGCTGCTGCCGCTCCTGGCGGATCACGCTACGAACCCTTCTCCCGGCGCGATGGCGGGCTGGGGCCTTATCGGGGCCCTGGGTTGGCTTTTGGCCGCGACGGGATCCCATCGCCTCAAGGGAGCCTTGGATGCCGCTCGCGCAAGCCTCAACGCCGCAACAGCGCCGCCCCCGGCATCGCTGGATCCTTCCTTCCAGGCGGCCCGGCAACGCGCCAGGGCGAGAAGCGTCTTTCGCTTCGTGCCGAGTCTCTGGCTGCCCTTCATTTTCATCGGCAGTTCCCTCGAAAACCCGGAATCGTCGTCTGTCCTCATCCTTCCGCTTTTGATGCCCTGCTTCTTGGCCGCGCATCTGTGGGAATCCTGGGTGGTCCATCTCGAAGAGGGGCCCTCCGAGAGCCGGAGCCGCGCGTGGAAACTCGTCGGCGTTCTCGGCAAAGACGTTTTCGCCCATTGGGTGATCACGGCCTCGATGTGCGCGCTGATCCTGGTCAAAGCGCTGAGCGCGAGCGGCAGCTCGCCGGGCCAAGTGGGCTTTTTGATCGGCGCGACGCTCTTGCTGCAGCCGGCCTTGCTCGCGGTTCCCGCGGCTTTTCTGGGTATACGCCCGGACCGGCCGAAGCCGATATTGGCCGCCAGAGTGAGCCTTCTCACGCTCGGTTTCTACCTCAGCGCCTTCTTCGATGAACCCTTTGTCCACTGGACTCTCGCCGTCGCCCCGGGTTCCGAGGTGTGGAAGCCGTGGTTGACCGTTCTCGTGCTGGGTCTCGGAGCGCTCGGGATCGCGATCAGGGTCCGCCTCCTCGAGCGCTTCCTCGCGGAGAAGGCCTCGCCGCAGCTTCGAGGGTGAGAGGGCGCGGCCCGGGCGCCGGCCCCGGCTTCACTCGGGCTGAACGAGACAGTCCGGACAGGCCCCGAGCAGCTGCACCGCCGCCCGCTTGATGGACTCGGCCCAGGGGCCGTCGAGGGCCATCGAGTCGGTGAGCTCGGAGGGCAGGCAGGCGACTCGGCCGCAGTCTTCGCAGAGAAAATGAGGGTGGCGGTGATCGTCGCTCTGCTCTCCTGCCAGGGCGTAGCGATCGATGCCCTCGATGCGGCTCACCACCGCGGCCACGCCGGCTTCGCGCAGCTTGATCAGGTTGCGGTAAATCGTCGCCGGATCCCAGTCGGTCTCTCCGAGGCGTTCGAGCACCTCGGTGTGGGAGAGCGGCCGATCGGCCTCCGCGAGCAGGCCGAGCACCGCCAGCCTGGGCCCGGTCACCCGGAGCCCGCTCCGCTGCAGCCACGCCCGCGCCTCTTCTTTTGTGATCCGCATGCCGATCCCTCAGGTGGGTCCATCGCTCGTCGCGCCCACCTTAGAGAAATTCACTTGCATGAGCAAGTCACTTGCATATAATCCGGCGGTCCTGAGCGGGGAGGCTCGGGTCCGGATTCTCCTGCTGCCTCCCCCACCCACCGTCCCGCGCGCCCTGCGCCTCCTCACGCTCGGCGACGCGGCCCCAGCGCTCTTGAGACTCGCACTGGCACCACCAGAATTTCTCTGAACCGCAGCGGCCTCGAGAGGCCGCGGGCCGGACCGTAGCTCACCGGGGCGCCCTCCACTCGGGTTGCCTGACGCCTCGGGCTTACGCACTTCAACACCTCGGGCTTACGCACTTCAACACCTCGGGCTTAAGCACTTCAGGAGACTCCATGACGGCCACCACCATCAAGTCAAACCACACCTACGACGTGGTCATCGTCGGAGGAGGCGCGGCGGGCGTGGGCGTCGCGATCACCCTCGGCGACGCGGATATCCACAACGTCCTGGTGCTGGAGCGCCACAGCATCGGCGCATCCTTCCACTCGTGGCCCGCTGAAACCCGCTTCATCACCCCCTCCTTTCCCTCGAATTCGATCGGCATGCTCGACATGAATTCCGTGGCGATCGGAACCTCGATCGCGTACTCCATGGGGGTCGAGCATCCGACGGGGCGCGAGTACGCCTTCTTCTTGAACCTGATCGCCATGCACTTCGAGGTGCCCGTCTGCGAGAACACGGACGTCACCAGCATCGTCCGCGAGGGCATCGGCTTCACGGTCGAGACGAGCGCCGGGACCGTGCGGGCGCGCAACGTCATTTGGGCCGCCGGCGACTTCCAG
>JBCCLG010000664.1:0-3665 GCA_039027015.1 Acidobacteriota bacterium
CTGGCGCTCAACCTCGAGCTCGGCCGTACGGTCGAAGCCGAGAGCATTTTTCGCTTCATCGAAAACAACTGCCGACAAACCGCCGTGGTCCGCAGGGCACGCCAAATAATGCTCCCCTCCTCATGAGATTTTTCCCAAAATCCTTCTTATTAAGGCCGGTCCTTTGGGGGACGCCGGTGCTCCTGCTCGCCGCTGCGTGCGGCGAGAGCGCGCCCCCGGCTGATGACGTGCTCGCCACCTACGGCAGCGCCGCGATCACGGTACAGCAGGTCGAGCGAGCCTCCCTGGCGCGCCGGGCCGAGCCTCTGGTTGCCGAGCAGCAGCTGGAGGCCTATCGCCAAACCGCCCGCCGGCTGGCCACCCGGGCGATCATCCTGGAGCGCTCTCGCTCGGGCTCCTCCGATCCGCAGCTGCCCCCGGAACGCCTGGACAAGCTGCGCCGCGAGTCTCTTCTCGCTCTCTTCCTGGAGCGCCGGTCGGCCTCCGTTTCAGGCGACTTCGACCCCGCCTCGGTCGAGACGTTTTACGAGGAGCATCGCGAGCGTTTCCGCCAGGACGGCCGCCGCCAGGTGTGGCACCTCTTTCGCCGGCATCGGCCCGGGGAAGAACCGGCCGATACCAACGCTCTGCTGATCTCCCTGCGCGAGCGCATCGACGCCGGGGCGACCTTCATGCAGCTCGCCCAGGAGTACTCGGACTCCGAGACTCGGCTGCTCGGAGGGCGGCTCGGCTGGATCCTCGAGGGGCGCCTGCCGGCCCCGCTCGAGAAGATCGTCTTCGGCCTCGCTCTCAACGAGGTCTCGGATCCCATTCCGGTTCCCGGCGGAGCCGCCATCTTTCAGGTCACCGAGATCATCGAGAAGCGGGACTATCCGCTGGAAGACGTGCGCCTGGCCATCAGCCGCTATTTGAGGCAGCGTGCGCTTCGCGACGCGCTGCTCGAGGATCTCAATCCGCCGGAGACGTCGCCCGAGAGCGGCGATCTCGTGCTCGAGGGCGACGCGCTGATCCGGCTTCTGCAGAACGCATCGGCCGAGGAAGAGGTTCTCCGCCTCGGCGAGTACGTTCTCACCGCCGGCGAGTTCCGCGAGGTGATGGAGCGGCTCCTGCTTCAGCCGCTGGTTCCATGGCAGCCAACCCAAGAGGAGCAGATCGAGAGGATTTACGCCCAGCAGGTCGAGGATCAGCGCCTCTATATCGCGGCCCTCGAGGAGGGGTTTCCCAGGGCGGGAGATCAGGCGGAGCTGGAGCGCAGGCTCCGGTTCAGGTCCGATGATGCCGAAATCGATCGCTGGATCGAGGAGGAGATCCGCCGCCGGATTCGCGACGACGCCAAAACCCTGCGCGGCTTCTACGAGGACAACGCCTTTCTCTACCAAAGCCCGCCGTCCTACCAGCTCGAGTCGCTGCTGCTTCCGATCGGCAAAGACGTCGCGGCCCAGCTCGAGGCTCTCGAGCGCGCCCGGGCCTCTCTGATCGCCGGCGAGACCACCCTCGCGGACGTGGCCGAGCGCTTCGAAGGCGCGGTTTCCGATCTCGGATGGGTCGGGCCCGCGCGTCTTCAAACCTTCGAGCCCAAGGTCCGCCACTACGTTCTGGGCCTGGGGGCGACCGGCTACACGATCCCGTTTCAGCTCAACGATCGGCTCAGCATGGTCTGGGTCAAAGGGCGCCGCCCGCCCGAGCAGCTGGCCTATGACGACGTGGTCGACCGCGTGGCGGAGGATTATTTCGATCGCCATCGCCAGCGCTTCTACCGCGATCTAGCCGACCAGCTTCTCGAAGACGAGGGCTTCCGCTTCTACGCCGATCGGGTCGACGCCTCGGCGCCCGCCGCCGAGGGCGAGAGCGCGGCGGCGGCGCTCTCGCAGACATGACGGCGGGCGACGCGGGCTCTCCCGGGTCGGCGGCGCGCGGCCACCTGGCGCTGGTCTGCGCCTGCTTTCTGCTTTCCGGCCTTTCCGCCCTGGTTTTCCAGGTCGCCTGGATCGAGGAGCTGACCCGCGTCTTCGGCGCCTCCCAGCCCGCGGTCGCGGCGGTGCTGGCTGCCTATATGGGCGGCCTGGCGGCGGGTGCCGGCATCGCGGCGCGGTGGCTTCTGCCGCGCCTGGGGCGCCCGATTCTCGCCTATGCGTGGATCGAGCTGGCGATCGGGGCCTCGGCCCTGGCGGTGCCTTTCATGGTGGACGCCGCCGCCCGCCTCCAGGCGGCTGTTTTCGAGAGCGGGGCGCGCGGACCTGGTTTCGCCATGGTCTTCTCCCTGGCGGTCGCCTTCCTGGTTTTGATCGTGCCAACCTCCCTGATGGGCGCGACCCTCCCGATTCTCGCCCGCTTCGTGATCACCGCCGAGGAGCACATCGGATCGCGAATCGGCGCTCTTTACACCACAAACACCCTGGGAGGAGCCCTCGGCGCCTGGGGCGCGGCCTTCTTTCTGATGCCCAGCCTGGGGCTCGAGCTGACGGTGCTGGTCGCGGTTTCGATCAACGGGATCGTCGGCCTGCTCGCCGCCCTGGCGCATTTCCTGGCCGGTGGAGCCGCGGCCGGAGGGCCGATCGAGGAGCCGCCGGAGCGGCCGCTCGAGCCCGCGTCGCCGTCGAGCGAGTCCGGCGGCGGCGGCGGCGTCTGGATCCTGCCGGCGATCCTGATTTCGGGCGTCATCTCCTTCACCTACGAGGTGCTGTGGACCCGGCTGCTCAGCCACCTGCTGGGCAGCAGCACCTATGCCTTCGGCACCATGCTGGCGACCTTCCTCGTCGGCCTCGCCCTGGGCGGGGCCGCGGGCGGGCGGATGGCCCGCAGCCGCGAGGCGGCGCGGATGCAGTTCGCGGTCACCCAGGTGGCGATCGCCGCGGTCTCCTGGGCCGCCTTCGTGAATCTCGATCGCCTGGCGGGTCTCCAGCAGGTGCCCTTCACGGGCGCCGTCCCGGGACCTCCGGGGGCCCTTTTGTGCGCCGCCACTCTTCTTCCCGGCGCCTTTTTCATCGGCGCCACCTTCCCCCAGGCGGTGCGCGCTCTCGCCCCGAGCGCCCGAGGCACGGCGGTGGCGAGCGGCAGGGTGCTGGTGTGGAACACCTGCGGCGCCATCGCGGGGGCTACGGGGGCGGGCTTTCTGCTGCTGCCCGCGCTTCGCTTTTCAGGCACGCTCGCCGCGTGCGTGGCGGCGAGCCTGGCGCTGGCGGCCGCGGCGTCGCTGGTCGAGAGGCCGCGCAGGAAGGGCTGGGCCCTGGGCTGCCTGGCCGGCCTCGCGGTCTTCGGGTCGCTGGCCCCGCCGCCGCCGGACAGCCTGATTCGCAGCTCGCCCTTTTCCGGCGGCCCTCGGCAAGGCTCCCTCGACTTTTACGCCGTCGGGCGGACTTCGACGGTCACCGCGCTCGGCACCGCCGCGGGCTATCGCCTGAGCACCGATGGCCTGCCGGAGGCCGTGCTCCAGCGTCCGGGGGCCTTGGCCAGCAGGTTTTCCATCGCCCGCTGGCTCTCCCTGCTGCCCGTGGCCTACAGGCCCGACGCCGAGTCGATGCTCCTGGTCGGCCTGGGGGGCGGCCTCACCGTGGAGGAGGTGCCGTCGACGGTCCGCAGGATCCGGGTGGTCGAGCTGGAGGCGGAGGTCCTGCTGGCCAACAGAGCGCTGGCGGCGAAGCGGCGGGTCGACCCGCTGGCGGACC
>JBCCLG010000665.1:0-3665 GCA_039027015.1 Acidobacteriota bacterium
GCCGAGGGCACCGAGCGCCTTGAGGTCCGTGGGTTCGTCGGCCTCGAGGGGCATGGCGAGCAAGCGATCCTCGGGCAGCCTTCGCCGCAGCTCGGCAAGGCCCTTTTGGTGCCTCTCCCCCAGCCAGTGGAAGAGCTCGGCGCCGGCGGCCAGCTCGCCCTTCCGGGAGGCCGGCGGCGCCTCGAAGGTCGGGTGGACCCGATTGACCACCACCGGGCCGAGGCTATAGCCGGCCTCGCGCAGGCGGCGGGCGAAAAAGAGAGTGTCGGCAACCCGGCCTTCCCCGGGCCCGGTGACCAGCGCGAAGAGGGTATCGCTCGAGGCGAGGAGCTTCTCGACCTCCAGGGCGCGATCCCTGAAGCCCTCGAAAAGAGGCTCAAAGGCGCGAAAGAACTCCGACATATCCCGCAGCAGGTCAAGACCCACGGCGCGATCGAGGAAGGATTCGATGCCGCGGCCGACCAGCCTGAACCTCGAGGCCACCTTCAGCTTGCCGCCGTCGTCGAACCACGGCCTGAGAGCGATTTTGAGGGCGCCGCTCTCTAAAAAGTCGACGACGCGCCGCGGCGCCTCGAGGAATTCGATCGCCTGGCTGGTCGGCGGGGTGTCGAGAATCACCCGGTCGTAGCGCCCCTCCTGCGCCACCTCGTAGAGCCTCTCGACCGCCATGTACTCGAGAATCCCGCCCAGGTGGCCGGCCAGATGCCCGTAGTAGGAGTTGCCGAGAATGCGCCGGCGCACCTCCTCGGACGGCGCGTAGCGCTCCACCAGGCGGTCGAAGGTCCGCCGGGCGTCGAGCAGGCTGGCAAAGAGCCGGCCCCCTCCGGGGGCGCCGAGCACCTCGACCTCCTCTTCTTCGCTGCCCTCCTCCACCCCCAGGGCGTCCTTGAGGCGCAGGGACGGATCGAAGGTCATCACCAGGGTGTCGCGACCGGCGCGCGCCGACTCGAGGCCCATGGCCGCCGCCAGAGTGGTTTTGCCCACGCCCCCGGCGCCGACGGCGATGACCAGCGGCGGATCGGAGGCGTGGAGATCGAGAATCTTGCTGGCCATCACGCCTCGCCTCCGTCGGCGCGCACGAGAGCGTCCGCCAGCTTTTCGATCATCTCGGGTCCCGGATCCTCCGGCACCAGGGGAAGCTCGAGCCACGGGCCGGGCCAGTGCTCGGCCAGGCGCTTCAGCTCCCGGTCGTTGACCGCCCGCCGCCGGCGCCAAAGAGAGGTCAGCGGATCCGAGTCCGCGCCGCCGTCCGGCGGCAGGGCGGGATAGATGCCGTTGACCACCAGCAGCTCGGGCTCGCTGCCGAGCTTCGCCAGCAGCTTCTCGCGCAGCTCGAGGGCCTCCTGAACCGGCATTTCTTCAGCCAGGGTGGCGATCACCACCGAGGTCTTCTCGGGGTCGCCCGCGAAGTCGGCGATCTCCCGGGCCAAATCGGCGAACGGCCCGTGGCCGATGGTTTCCGCGTAGAGACGCGCCGAGGTCAGCAGATAGACGCCGTGGCCGGTCGCCGGCGCGTCCAGGATCACCGTGTCAACCCGCGGCGCCCTGCGCTCCTCGCCGCGCAGCAGGCGCAGCACGTGACCGATGATCGCCATCTCCCGCAGACCCGGAGCCCCCTCGACGAAGCGGTGATATACCGGGCTCTCGAGCACCTTCTGCGCCACCATCTCGATCTTGACCTGCTTGCGCACCACCCAATCGGCCACCTCTTTGGGCTTGAGGTTCTGCAGAAAAAGAGTCTCGTGGGCGGCCAGAACCGAGCCTCCGGAGGGCGGCGTGCCGAGCATCGGGTGGAGGTTCTCCCTCGGGTCGACCTCGAGCAGGAGCACCCGACGCCCCCGGGCCGCCAGGATGCGGCCGAGGGCGACCGTGAGCATGCTTTTGCCCACGCCTCCCTTGCCGGTCACCACGATCAGCTTGCGGCGCTCCAAACCCGGCAGGCGGTTGGCGGCGGCTTTCTCAAAGTCCGTCATGTTCCTCTCTTTCGCTCGGTGGCGGCCCTCGGTTCCAGGCCCGCGGGCCCCGCGCCCCTCAACCCGAAACGCTCCAGCCCATGAGGCCCGCGCCGCCCTGGCCGATCAGCCAAAAGCCCAGCGCGCACAGCAGCAGTCCGCAGAAAACCACCGCGCGCCGGTAGCCCGGCCCCTCCAGCGAACCGCGGCCGCGCGCCACCAGCGCCGCGATCGCGATCTTGCTGCCCACCAGCCCCAGATAGAAGGTGCCGAGAAAGCCTATGGCGCCGCCCCCGCCCCGGCGCCACAGGCTGACCACCTGCGGTCCGCCGATTCCCAGCCAAAAAAGCCAGGGGCTGGGGTTGGTGAGGTTGACCAGCGCCCCGCGCAGGGTATCCCGAGGAGCCGGCGCGGCCGTCTCTCCGTCGTCCTGCGCCGGCGCGCCGGAGCGGCGCACGGTATCGACCCCGAGATAGAGAATGAAAAAGCCGCCGGCGAGAGTTAGCGCCCGCACGCCGACGGGGGGCAGCGAGGCGGTGAAGGCGAAGGCCAGAATCAAGATCGGCAGATCGGCGAGCAGCGGACCCAAAGCGACCCGCGCGCCAGCGCCGAATCCGCGCTCCAAAGTAGCCGTGACCACCAGGGTGAGCAGCGGCCCCGGGCTGATGCCGGCGGCCAGACCGAGGCTGGCGCCAGCGATCATGGCTTCTAGGGTGTGGGCGGCCAGAGCAGACACGGAGAGGTTGAGGCGCGGGAAAGGGAGGTCGATTTTGCCGCGGTGCGGCGATGCTAGCACAGGCCCCGTTGCGGCCGATTTTCCAATGGGGTAAAACTGCCCGAGCCATGGCCGCCTCCTCCGCATCCTCGCTCCGGAACTCGCCGAGCCCGGACGTCCTGATCGTCGGCGCCGGAATCATCGGTCTCTCCTGCGCGGAGGCGCTGTCTCGCAGCGGGCTCCGGGTAGAGATGTGGGAGCGCCGAGCCGCGCCGGCGCTCGAGGCCAGCAGGGCAAGCGCCGGCATGCTCGCCCCCCTCGCCGAGGTGCCGGAGGACCGGGACTTTTTCGACATTTGCCGGCAGGCCCGCGATCTGTGGCTGAGCTTCGCGCCGCGGCTGCAGGAGGAGAGCGGGCTCCCCCTCGATTACGACCGCTCCGGGGCGCTCATCGCCGATCATCCGACCCTCGGCCTCGCCACCCTGCGCGCCGCGGCCGAGCGGGGCGGCGAGCCGTGGCGGGAGATCGACGGCCGCGAGGCGCGCGAGTGGATTCCCGATCTTTCGCCGGACATCCCGCGCTGGCTCCATCTCGGCGGCGAGCACAGGGTCGACAACCGCAGGGTCTGCCGAGCGCTCATCGCGCGTCTGCGCGCCCGTGGGGTCATCCTGCGCACCGAACATCCGCTGCGCGGCCTGCGCCGCGACGGGGGCGCCGCGTGGACGGCGCGCGGCCCGCGCCAAACCGCGCGGGCCGCCCACGTGATCCTCGCCTCGGGCGCCTGGTCCAGGGGCGAGGGCACCTCGCCGATCTCCGGCCTGCCCGAGCTTCCCGTGCACCCGGTCAAGGGTCAGATGCTGCGCATCGAGCCCGTCGACTGGCCGTTTGGGGGCTGCCTCAGGTGCGGCCGCGTCTACGCCGCGCGGCGCACGGCCGGCCTCGATCCTCAAAGCCCGCGCGGCGCCCTTCTGGTGGGCGCCACCGTGGAGCCCGAGGCC